>JASJEG010000221.1 GCA_030064765.1 Acidimicrobiia bacterium
ACACAGACGAAGGAGACCTGCAATTGGGTGACACGCAAATCCCTGCTGTGGCGACGCCGGCTCGAGGACGTCGGATCTATGCAGGGAGGGAATGAACCCGCACCTTTGTCGAACGCAGGCACCCGCAGTCAGGGACGGCGTCAACCTGTCGACCTCTAGTTGCTCCGACCTATCACGCTAGGGGTTCACGGGTGATTGATCTTGGGCGAGGAGGCGGGTGAGGGTCTCAGTGCGTGGGGTCATTCCGAGGTCCTGGGTGGTCGACCATTCATCGATTTCCTCGCGTGCGAATTCGATCCAGCGCTCGATGCTCTTGAACATCTCGATCTGGAACGTTGCGAACAGCACAGAGAGGTGGGTTCGCTGGGGGAATGGATGGCCGCCGCCGAGGTACGAGGCCATCAGTTCCACGATGGCCTGGTGGTGTTCGCCGATGTCCATCTCTAGTTCGTCGAGGGCTCCGAGCAGGTCTTCCCGCGATCCGTGATCGGCGAAGAGCAGCCGCAGGAGGGCTTCGATCTCCAGTCGTGGGGGCTGGGTGCGGGTGCGCGTCCACTCGCCGAGAGCGTCGCGTCCGGCGGCGGTGATGGTGTAGACGTTGCGGGTCCGACCGCCGCTGTCTTCCTGGTGCGTCGTGGCGAAGCCGAGATCGACGAGCTTCTTGGGTTCTGAGTAGAGAAGACGCTCCGACTTGGGCCAGGCGTAGCGGAGGCTCCGCTGGGCCTGGTGGGTGAGTTCGTAGCCGGTCCAAGGCTTGAGATCGAGGAGTGCAAGGACTGCATAGGACGAGGTTGTCATCTTCGGTGCCATGCCCTTGACTTTACTGCATTCTACAGTATAGGGTCTACTGCAACTTGCAGTACGGGTGATTCGAGACGACGCCCGACTCACGAGGGAGAGTGCAATGAGGAACAACGTCAAAGACCTTCCGATCGCCCACGAGGCGCTCGGTGAGATGATCCGAGGGCAGGACTGGGGCGGGATGACCAGCGCCTATATGGAGTACCCGACCGGTCTCGATTTCTGCCCGTTGCTCGAGGGTCTCGAGCGGGACCATTGCCAGTGCCCGCACTGGGGGTTTGTCATCGAGGGCAGCATCCGTGTCAACTACGAGGACGGTACCGACGAGGTCGTGCGTCCCGGTGAGATCTATTACTGGCCTGCCGGTCACACCGTTGTGGTCGAGGACGCGGTCAGGATGGTCGAGTTCAGCCCACACGACCAGATGTCGCAAGTGCTCGCCCACGTCGTTGGCAAGCTGTAGAAAGGGACTTGGAGGGAGTCATGGAGATATCGGAGCACATCGCAGCGGTCGCTAACGACGGCAAGATGCTTGCCGAAGCAGCTCAGCAAGCAGGGCTCGAGGCCGTTGTTGAGCCTTGCCCGGGCTGGAATGTCCGCGATTTGGTACGCCACCTCGGCATGATTCATTTGTGGGCCGCGTCCCATATTGCCTTTCCCCACGATGAACCTGGCTACGAATCTGAGGACGAGGAGCACGCCGCCTTCGCCGGGTTCTGGCCGACACTGGGGATCTTCTGGCCAGACGACGGAGATCTGATCGACTGGTACTTGCGGACCAACGCCAATCTGGTCGACTCCCTCGAGTCGGCATCGCCAAACCTCGAGGCGTGGACGTTCCTCCGCGCGCCATCGCCACTCGCGATGTGGGCACGACGCCAGGCCCACGAGACGGCCGTGCATCGATTCGACGCCCAGGATGCATTGGGTGCTGCGTCCGAGTTCGATCCGGTGTTCGCCGCCGACGGGATCGACGAACTGCTCGCTGGGTTTGCTCCACGGAAGCAGGAGTTCCCGATCGAGACTGCGAGAGCCATGCACGTCCATGCCGTCGATACCGATGATCACTGGTTGGTGACGATGGGGCCAGACGGTATCGACACTTCACGCAATGCGAGTCCAGCCGACGTTTCCGTTAGCGGAGCTGCATCCGATCTCTATCTCACCTTGTGGAATCGGGGCAAGGACTCGAGCTTGAACGTCGAAGGCGATCGCGAACTCCTCGACCTGTGGCACAACAACGTGCGGGTCCGCTGGTCGTAGAGGAGATCTACATGAAGGCCTCCGTCGCAAGGGTCTGGCATGGCTGGACGACCGTGGAGAACGCAGACGCCTATCAGGCTGTTGTCGAAGGTGAGGTGATCCCCGGGATCCTCAAACGCCAGATCCCGGGCCTGGTCGGCGCCCATGTGATGCGGTCCGAGCTTGTTGAGAACGAGGAAGTCGAGTTCACCACGATCATCTGGTTCGAGAGCCTCGACAACGTCCGGGACTTCATGGGTGAGGACTACCGCCAAGCGCACGTGCCGGAGAACGCCCGAGCAGTGCTGAAACGGTTCGACCCCGAGGCGGAACATCTGCACGTCCTCAGCTACCTCTCTTGATCGCAAGGTCGGACGCTCCATTGAGAGGTTCATCAGCCAGCGCTAACCCTCCGGGGAGCGTCCTCCCATTGCTCCTAGACAACGTCGCGACGGGTGACGGCGACTAGGCCGATGGCGGCAGGAACGAGCGCCCACAGCCCGATTGCGGCGATCGCTGCTCCGACGCCCACCGCGTTGTCGATTCCGGAGACCACGTTGGCGAGGGTGCCCGGCACCCAGGACCCGGTCTCGCTGACCATCTGAACGACAAGCGGCGGCAAGATGAGCAGCAGCAGGATGGTGCCGGTGACGGCACCGCCTGTGTTGCGGACGAAGGTGCCGATCCCAGCGCCGAGCACTGCGCCGGCGCCACCGGTGACAGTCGATGCCGCGAGGACCCGTAGCAAGTCGCCGGCCGGCACCATGAATCCGTAGTCGGTTGCCGTGAGACCAGCTGCCACTGCACCGGCGCTGATACCGGCACCGAATAGTCCGAGCACACTGCCGGCGACGAAGACCGCCGCTAGTTGCGCACCAACGGCTCGGGGTCGACGCGGTGTGGTCAGGAAGGTGAGAACGACAGTGCCGTGACCGTATTCGCGAGCGACGGCGATGGCGCCGAAGAGCCCGGCAATCACGAGCGCATTGCCCGCAAAGGCCATTAGTGACTGCTGGTCTACAGCGGTGGCGATGAAGGCCTTGCTGCCGTCCATGTCGGTGCCCAGCGCCACGGCGGTGGCGGTCGCTGCGCCGATCACGACAAGCACGATGAGGAAGCCCAGAGGCATCCTTGTGCTGGTCAGCTTGCGGAGTTCGGCCCGTATGGTTGAGAGCGAGTTCATAGCTCCTTCTCCTTGTTGTTCTGGGGCTCGGCATCGGCCGCATCTTCGGTCCATGCGAAGAAGCGATCCTCGAGCGAGTCGGTGTGGCGTGATAGTTCGTGCAGGGCAATGCCGGAGCGGAAAGCTTGTTCCCCGATCTCGTCGAGCGAGAGGCCACGAACCACGAGGGTGTTGGCCTGCCCGGAGTCGACGACACCACCTGCCTTCTCGAGCGCTCCCCGCAGTGCTTGCGGCGAAGCGGCCCGGACAAGGGATGCGGATTGTCGCAGCTCGGTCAGCGAGCCCTGGGTTACCAACCGACCCTGGTTGACGACGACGACGTCGTCCGCGAGTTGCTCGACCTCACCGAGCAGGTGGCTGGAAACGAACACGGTATTGCCTGCGGCTGCCCGCGACCGCAGCAGATTCCGCAAGGTGCGGATTCCTTGCGGATCGAGACCGTTACCGGGCTCATCGAGAACGAGGACCGGTGGATCGCACAGCAATGCGGCGGCCAGTCCCAGACGCTGCTTCATGCCAAGCGAGTACGCACCGGCGTGCCGGGTCGCTGCGTGGCTGAGCTCTACCAGTTCGAGCACCTCGTCCACTCGTTCCACCGGGGTGTCAGTGGCGTCCGCCAGGATGCGGAGATGGTTTCGCCCGCTTCGCCCGGGATGGAACGCATCGGACTCGACGCTGGCTCCTACCGTTCCGGTGGGGTCGGCAAGCTCGCCATAGGCGAGACCGCCGATGGTGGTCCGACCGCTGGTTGGTGAAGCTAGGCCGAGCAGGATCTTCATCGTTGTGGACTTGCCGGCTCCGTTGGGGCCGAGAAAGCCCGTCACCCGCCCGGGCTCAACAACGAATGAGAGATCATCGACGACGGTGGCGTCGCCGTAGCTCTTGGTGACGTGGTCGATGGAGATCGGGTACGACCGAGTCGGGGGCCTGGTCTTCCTATCGGATCGCTCCTTGATGGCAGTTGTCATAGGTGCTCCTTTGGTGCCTACCTGCAACGTAAGGACCAGAGGAGCTGCCGTCTTCGGCCGCCGGAGGCATTCTCGGCTCAGCCGTTTGGGGGAAGGTTTGTGACGCCAACCGTCCCGGTCCCCCCCGATTGGGGGACTCGGATCAGAAGCCGATGTCGCTGTCGCCGGGCTTGACCAGCCCGCTCTCGTAGGCGAACGCCACGGCCTGGGCACGGTTGCTCAGGCCGAGCTTGGTGAGGATGCTGGAGACGTGCGACTTCACGGTCGCAGCACCCACAAAGAGTTCCTCTGCGATCTCGACGTTGCTCGATCCGGCAGCGACGGCGACGAGGACCTCCCGCTCCCGGCTGGTGAGCCGGTCGAGACGAGAGACCACCGATGCATCGAGGGACGGTGGTGTCGCAAACCGGCTGATCAGTCGTCTTGTCACCGATGGTGCCAACAGAGCCCCTCCATCGGCCACCGTGCGAACCGCTGCCACCAGATCCTCTGGGGAGATGTCCTTGAGCACGAATCCGCTGGCCCCTGCCCGGAGCGCCTTGTACACGTATTCATCCGGATCAAAGGTCGTGAGGATCAATACCTTTACGGGCCAATCGGCGGAGTCAACTATGGCCTCGGTAGCAGCGAGGCCGTCCATCTCCGGCATGCGGATATCCATCAGGATCACATCCGGACGGTGGGTACGGGCGATCTCGATCGCGGCCGTACCGTCGCCGGCCTCGGCGACAACCTCGATGTCGTCCTGAAGACCGAGCATTGTGGCGAACCCGCCACGCACCAGAGCCTGGTCATCGACGACGGCAACCCGGATGCTCACTGATCTCCTAACGGCAATCTTGCCAGCACGCGATAGCCCCCCTCGGGCCGTGGTCCGGCTTCGAAGCTACCGCCCAGCAAACTAGCGCGTTCCTGCATTCCCGCTAGCCCCTGACCCGATCCCGGCAGCGAGGTTGCTCCCGTCCCCGTGTCCGTCACCTCGATCTCGAGTTGACCATCGGCTTCCTCGAGACGCACGGACGGCGCAGCGTCAACTCCAGCGTGCTTCAGCACATTGGTGAGGGCCTCTTGGACGATGCGATACGCAAACAGATTCACCCTGAACGGAAGCTCGGACGGGACGTCGACGGCCAATGAGATGCTCATCCCGGTCCGCCTCAGCTGATCCACCAGTTTGTGAAGCTGGCTCAGGGTTGGCTGCGGATCGAGATCGCCGGAGGCCTTATCGGGTCGAAGTACCCCGAGAAGATGGCGCAGCTCATCGAGGGTGGTGCGTCCAGCCTCCTCTACGGCTGCAATCGCCTCCTCAGCCCGTTCGGGATCATCCGTCACCACCAGTCGGGCAACACCCGCCTGGACCGTCATCACGCTCACGTTATGTGCCACGACATCGTGAAGTTCCCGCGCTATTCCGGCGCGGGCGTCATCAATGGCCTGCTGCGCTTCGGCAGCCCGCTTCCATTCCAGGTACTCAGCACGCTCCCGAGCGGCAGCGGCACGGCTCCGGACCAAGCGGCCGACGTACCACGCCAGCGCGGTGAGTACGAGGCCGGTGACTATGTCAGAGGACGGGTCACTATCTGCCACCTGGCCGAGCCCGACAACGGCGATCGCAGCTACCAATCCGGCCAGGCTGAGCCGCATGTCCCGGACGAACCGGCCAACCGCGTACAGCGCGACCAGGATGTGAAACACCGGATTGCCCAAGTAGCCCAAAGTCGTCCAGGCAACCGCCATCGCTAGCACAACCCCCAACACGGCAGAGGACGAAGTGCGCCGCCAGAACAAGGCAATGCTGGCGATGGCAAGTAGGAGAAAGCCGGCGACCGGAATATCCGAAATCCCCGCACCCTCCTGGGCCGGGATGTTCACGACACTGGCGCCAAAGACAGCAAACGCGATAGCGATGTCTACCAATGTCTGCGAGAGGCCGATTCGACTCCGTAGTGTCGCCGGTGCCGATTCTCTCGGGGCTACGGACATCTTGCCCTTCTGCTTCCTTAGTTGTCGTATCGGAGTCGACGGGTTCGAAGGCCGTCACCGCTCCCTTTTGGCGTCGCAAAACGGAATATATTCCGTTTTGCG
>JASJEG010000220.1 GCA_030064765.1 Acidimicrobiia bacterium
CGGGGAGTTGCCAGGGTCGCCATCGAGGTCTCCAGCCATGCAATGGAGATGGGGCGAGTCAATGGGACAGCCTTCGACGTCGTCGCCTTCACCAATCTCTCGCAAGACCATCTCGACTATCACCACACCATGGAGGCCTACTTCCAGGCCAAGGCCAAACTCTTCTCCCGGGAGTGGGCGCCACACGCTGTGATCTGGGTCGACGATCCCTATGGGCGCCGTCTAACAGGGGAAGCCGCAATGCGAGTGACCACCGTGGGCGCCTCGCTCGACGCAGACGTGAGAGTTACGTATCGCAGCGGATTGCCATCCGGGAGTGTCTTCGACTTGACCACAGCGGAAGGCACGAAGAGCTATACGAGTCCGCTCGCAGGGAGGTTCAACGTGGCGAACGCCGCGATCGCGCTCACTTGTGCAGCAATCGCCGGCATCGATCGCGAGGCAGCTGCGCAGCGGCTGGCCACGATGGCCTCGATCCCCGGTCGGTACAACACCGTCGAGTCACCCACGGGGTCGTGGGTTGTTGTCGACTACGCCCATACTCCGGACGCAATTCGCAATGTGATTGGCGAGACGCGGCTTCAGGTAGACGGCAAAGTCCTTGTTGTAGTCGGGGCCGGCGGGGATCGCGACCGCGAGAAGCGACCGCTCATGGGGGAGGCAGCAACTACTGCCGACTTCGCCTTCATTACCAACGACAATCCACGCTCCGAAGATCCAGACGCCATCATCGAAGCCGTGGTCGCGGGAATACCAGCCAACGCTGCTTTTGAGGTAGAGCCCGACCGGCGCAGCGCGATCCACCGTGCCTTGTCCATGGCGACGGCAGCAGATGCAGTGCTCATTCTCGGCAAGGGCCACGAGACCGAGCAGGAGTACGCCGGCCACAGCGAACCCTTCGATGATGCGTTGGTGGTTGGCGAGGAAATGCGACGGCTGAGCGAGGTGCAGCCGTGACGCCGCACACTCTCTCGGAGTTGGCTGCCGAGCTCGGGCTCGAGGCGTTGGCCGATTCTGGCGCTGCCCTGAGCGGGGTTTCGACAGACTCGCGCACCGTCAAGCAGGGCGAGCTGTTCGTTGCGATCAAGGGCGAGACCTTCGATGGCAATCGGTTTGTCGACCAAGCCGTCGCTGCGGGGGCTGCCGCAGTGATTACGTCGAACCCGGAGGTGGAAGGCATCCCGCGGATCATCGTGTCGGACACACTCAGCGTGTTGCGTGACTTGGCCGCGCTGCACCGCGCAGAGCTGCAGATGCCGGTCATCGCTATAACCGGTAGCACCGGCAAGACTTCGACCAAGGACCTGCTCGCCGCGGCCATCCCCGGAGCGTGGGCGTCGCCCCGTTCCTTCAACAACGAGGTCGGTGTCCCGATGACGGTGCTCGGAACGCCCCATCAGGCAACTGCGCTGATTGCGGAAGTCGGCTCGCGCGGTCGTGGCCATATCGAGTTCCTCATGCCGGCGGTGCGCCCCGATGTCGCCATCGTTACGAACCTCGGCGTGGTTCACCTAGAGACCTTCGGTACCACCGACATCCTGGCCGATTCCAAGTTCGAGCTCGTCGAATCGCTCAGTGACTCCGGAACTGCAGTGCTTCCTATCGACGAGCCCCGCCTCGCTAGGCCTCATCGCGGTACCACTGTCACGTTCGGCACCACTCCGGAAGCCGACGTACGTGTCGGCAACGTTGTCGTCGACGACTTCGGGTTCCCTCGCTTCGACTTGGAAGTGGGCAGCAATCGGGCTCAATTGCGACTGGGTATGGCCGGTGCTCATCAGGCCCTCAACGCCGCCGCCGCCATCGCCGCGGGCCTCGCCATCGGAGCCGAATTCGGCGATCTCGTTGAACGAATCGAAGCTGCGACCGGATCCGCCTGGCGCATGGAAATCCACCGCGGTCGTTACACGGTCGTCAATGATGCCTACAACGCAAACCCCGACTCGATGGAAGCAGCAATGAGAACAGTCGCCGCAATGCCGGGGCGCCACGTCGCCGTTCTGGGCACCATGGCCGAACTGGGATCGGTCGAGGCAGCGGAACACGCCCGTATCGGTCGACTTGCATTCGAGCTCGGCTTTGCGGCGGTGGTGACGGTTGGTGACGAGCCGGGGATTGCAGCTGCCGCCGGCGCTATCGGGCGCAACGTTCCCGATGTTGCCGCGGCGCGGCGGGTCGTCGGCAATCTGCTCGACGCCGGCGACGTGGTCTTGGTCAAAGCATCGCGCGCCGTCGGTCTCGAAGCATTGGCCCTGGAGCTTGCTGCGGAGGCGGTCGCATGATCTCGATCCTCATTGCCTCCGCCTTCTCGTTTGTCATCACGATCTTCACCACGCCGTTGGCGATCCGCGTCCTGCGACGGCGCGAGATCGGACAGTTCATCCAGGAGGAAGTCGAAGGGCACCACCACAAGCGAGGTACCCCGACGATGGGTGGCGTAGTGATGATCGGTGCCGTGATCATCGGCTACCTGGTGTCACACATACGCTTTTGGGAGTTCGGCGCGGGCTTCAGTTTCCGCATCCTGGACTTCAAGGGCCAGGGCTGGCTGGCACTGCTGGCATTCGTCGGCATGGGCTTGATCGGCTTTCTCGACGACTACGTCAAGTATGCCCGCAAGGAAAACATGGGCTTGTCCAAACGGTGGAAGTTCCTTGGACAGCTGACGATCGCCATTCTCTTTGCCTGGGGGGCCATAGCCCTCGACACCAGCACGGAACTCGCAGTGACCCGCGGAATCGGCATCGATCTCGGGCCCTGGCTGTACGGGCTGCTCGTCTTGCTAATGCTCACCGCAGCCGCCAACGCCGTCAATCTCACCGACGGGCTCGATGGGCTGGCGGCCGGCAGCGGGGGATTGGTATTCGGGGCATTTGTGCTCATCGCTTTCTGGCAATCCCGTAACCCGACCTTCTACCAAGTCGAAGGAGCTGCCGAACTGGCCATCGTCGCCGCGGCGATTGTCGGAGCCACACTCGGTTTCCTCTGGTGGAACGCCGCCCCGGCGCGGATATTCATGGGGGATGTGGGATCGCAGGCAATCGGGGGGGCGCTGGCGGCACTTGCGCTCCTCACCAACACACACTTGCTGTTGATACTGCTCGGCGGGCTGTACGTGATGATCACCATGTCGGTGATCCTGCAGGTGTTCACCTTCCGGGTTTGGGGGAAACGCATCTTCAGGATGGCCCCGATCCATCACCACTTCGAGCTGAAGGGTTGGCCGGAGACCACCATCATCATCCGATTCTGGATACTTGCGGGGCTTGGCGTCGCAATCGGTGTAGGTGTCTTCTACGGCGACTTCCTCCGCGCCACCAATGGTGGTGTGTTGCCATGAGAGTGCTGGTGCTGGGGGCCGCCGTCAGCGGCCGGGCCGCGGCAAAGCTGGCCCTGGACCTGGGCAACGAAGTCACCGTGTACGACCGCAGCGCGGCGGTGCTCGACGGTGTGCCGGGCAAGACAAAGGCTGGGGAGTGGCGCAATCGTTATCTGGAGGGTGTCGACCTGGTCGTCACCAGCCCCGGCTTTCCGGAACACTGTGGGCCTATCAGCAACGTGATGGCCGAGGGCATCCCCCTCGTCAGCGAGATGGAGTACGCCGCAGCCCAGATGACCGTTCCGTACGCGGCGGTCACCGGAACCAACGGCAAGACCACGGTGACCTCAGTTGCAGCAGACATGCTGACTGCGTCCGGCGTGGACGCAGTTGCGGCAGGGAACATTGGTACCGCTCTGTCCGACATCGCTCTCGATCCGCCGTCGGCCGTGGTTGTGGAAGCCTCGAGCTTCCAATTGCGATTCGTCGATGGCTTCCACCCGCGCGCCGCCGCCATCCTCAACATTGCTCCCGATCACCTCGACTGGCACAGGAGCTTCGCCGACTACGTGGCCGCCAAACAACGCATCTTCGAGAATCAGACCGGGTCCGACATCCTGGTCTACGACTGTGATGATGCCGCAGCCACGGCCGCCGCGGAGGCGGCGCACTCGCAGCGAATCCCCGTAAGCGGCCATGGCATTCCCAAAGGGGGATATGGCCCCCGAGGGTCCCAACTCGTCCTCCCCACCGGAACCGTGGCCCGGCCGCCACTGGACACTGCGTACACGATGGACGTTGTGGCAGCCGCCGCCATCGCAGGCCACCTGGGAGCGGATCTCGACGGAATCGATCAGACCATCTCTGCATTCCAGCCGGGCAAGCATCGCCGGTCGGTGGTAGGCCGTTGGGATGGAGTAGCGTGGATCAACGACTCGAAAGCCACCAATCCACATGCCGCGCTGGCTTCTGTGGCGGCCTATGACTCGGTCATCTTGATCGCAGGCGGCCGCAACAAAGGTCTTGACTTGGGACCGATCGTTTCGGCTCCAACAGTGCGCCGAGTGATTGGGATTGGCGAGGCGTCACACGAGTTGGAGGCAGCCACCGCCCCGGCCCGTTTTGAGGCCGCAACCACCCTCACCCACGCCATCGCTATTGCAGACTCGGCTGCCGAACCGGGCGACACCGTCCTACTCGCTCCCGGTTGCGCCAGCTTCGACATGTTCGGCTCGTACGAGGAGCGAGGAGAAGAGTTCACGAGGTTGGTTTTGGCCAGGATGGGGGATTCTGATGGCGAGTAGGGTCACCCCGATCTCACAGGCTCGGTCGTTCGCCACCCGCCGCGAACCCCGCTCGGGAAGGATCGCCGTGCTCCTGCTATTGCCGGTGGTCATACTGCTGATAATCGGGCTCGGCGCGCTGCTTTCCGCCTCTTCGGTGCTGGCCATTCGCGAGGGCTACGACGACAACCTGTACTACTTCAAACGCCAAGTGCTGTTTGCAGGCGCCGGTCTGGTCTGTCTCGTCATAGGGGCACGCATTCCATACACCTTCTACCGGCGAGCGGCGTTCCCGATCATGGCGCTGGCCTTCATAGGTCTGGTGGCCACGCTTCTCCTCGGCGAGGTGCGGGGCGGTGCGCAACGGTGGATCGTCGTCGGGCCCGTGACGATTCAGGCATCCGAGTTTGCCAAGTTCGCCGCGATCGTGGTCCTCGCGATGGTGCTGGCGCGCAAGGAGTCCTACCTGAACACCTTCGGGCACGTATTCGCCCCGGTCGCCGCAATCCTGGTCTTGCTCGGCGCGCCGCTGATGAAGCAGCCGGACTTCGGGACAACGGCGCTCATTGCTGCTACCTCTGTCACGATCCTCTTTGCCTCCAGTGCGAAGTTCCGCCATGTCACAGCAGTCACCCTGGCCGGCGGTGCATTCGGGGCTCTGCTGGCGGTGGCTGCGCCCTACCGCCTGCAGCGGGTGACCAGTTTCTTCAGTTCCACACCCGATGTAACCGGAGATGGATACCACGCACATCAGAGCCTGGTAGCGCTGGGCACCGGAGGGTGGTTCGGTGTCGGACTAGGGGCGAGCCGGGCCCGCTGGTCGTTCCTTCCGAACGCCCACAGCGACTTCATCTTCGCCATCATCGGTGAAGAGACCGGGCTTGCCGGATCGCTTGCCGTGATCGCGCTCTTCATCGTCTTGGCGGCGGTGGGAACGGCCATCGCCATGAGAGCGGCGGACCAATTCGGGCGGCTCCTCGCAGTTGGATTGGTTTCGTGGCTCACTTACCAAGCCCTCGTGAACATAGGCGGAGTCGTTCGTGTCCTGCCGATCACCGGGGTCCCGCTTCCGTTCATATCGGCGGGGGGCAGCGCAATGATGGCGAACCTGTTCGCCGTCGGAGTTCTCATCAACATCGCGCGGCTCTCGGCCCGCCACCGGGAGGGCAGGCAAACATGACATACGCATTCGCTGCCGCCGGCACCGGCGGCCATGTCTTCCCAGCGCTGGCAGTTGCCGATGCCCTAGTCGCCGACGGCGTATCCCGGGACGAGATCGTGTTCTTCGGAGGCGACCGGATGGAAGCGAAGACCATTCCGGCGGCCGGTTACGAGTTTGTCCAGATGGAGCTGCGCGGGCTGAAGCGCTCGCTCTCGCTGGCGAATCTCGGCATCCCGCGGGTGGTTGCGCGAGCGCGCCGCACCATGGCAACCGAGATGCAGCAACGGGGCACTCGCGTGTGCATCGTCTTCGGCGGATACGTTTCCGTGCCGGCCGCAATGGCCGCCCGCAAGGTAGGGGCCAGCCTCTTCGTTCAGGAGCAGAACGCCCGGCCGGGTCTCGCCAACCGACTCGTTGCGCGCTGGGCAGATC
>JASJEG010000029.1 GCA_030064765.1 Acidimicrobiia bacterium
CCACGCTTGGATTGACGAGCGCGCCCAACCAGCGCCCGTCAGGGTGGCGCAGCGCACGCATGAGGTCGGTTTCGGTATCGAGGTCGAGGGCGAGGCGAGGATGGCGGATGACGCGAGCGCTCGGGTAGTGGGCCATGTGGGCGCGAAAGCTGGCCGGCCCGTACGCAAACCGGAAGCTGGCGCGATTTCCTGCGATGACGTTCGTTCCGCCGTCATGAGACGGGACGAAAACGACGTCGCGCTCCGCGGCGGCGAATATGGGTGTCAGGGACGCCGGCGTGACGAGCGGTAGGTCGGCGTGAACGATCGCCCAGCAACGTTGCCGCCGGGCTGCCTCGAAAACCGCAGCCTCGGCTGCGCCGTTCAGGCCACTCTGCGACGAGTCTTCCTCGTCGATTGTGAGGTAGCCGTTGCTGCGGGCCCACGATGCCACGCCCGAGTCGCCGGTGACGATCGCCACCAGGGCTCCAGCATCCGTTGCAGCAGCAGCCGTCCGCGACGCCACGGCCCTGCCCAGTCGGGATCTGCTACTCGCATCGAGTTTCCCCGCCAAGCGGGCCTTGGCGACGCCAAAGGGCTTGATCGGGATTGCAGCGAGGATTGCCTTACCCACGCGCGGCTCCGCTGGCTCGATTGGTGACCCCAGGTCGCTTCATGACGGGGAGCCTACAGACCAGATTCGTCGCGTCCAGGCATGTCGTTTCGGTATGGTGCTGCCGTGCGAAAAACGAAAATCATTGCGACATTGGGTCCAGCCGTGGCCAGCTACGAGGCGATTCGCGACCTCATCGAGGCCGGCATGGACGTGGCGCGCCTCAACTTCTCTCACGGTGACTACGACAGTCACCGCCAGCTGTCCGACTGGGTGCGCAAAGCGGCAGCCGAACAGAATCGGCCGGTTGCGGTGCTGCAGGACATCCAGGGACCCCGCATTCGGGTCGGTACCTTCCCCGGCGGCGCAATTCGCCTCGATCCTGAAGCCGAAGTGGTGCTCCACTCCGGCGAAGCCGAGGGGACCGAATCGCAGGTCTTCATCGAGAACTTGGACGCGGCGCAACTGGAGCCCGGCGCCCGGGTCCTGATGTCAGACGGCCTCATCACGGTCCGGGTGATCGACTGGGACGGTGAATCTGCCAAGGCGGCTGTTGTGGAGGGCGGCGTCCTGCATGATCACAAGGGCGTGGCTTTCCCGGGGTCGGTTGTCGACGTTCCGGCCGTGTCCGAGAAGGACGTCGCCGACTTGGCCTTCGGGCGAACCCTCGGTGTCGACTACGTGGCGGCTTCTTTCGTCTCCTCAGGTCTCGATGTGAAGCGCGTCAAGAATCTGATTCCGGGAACTCCGGTTATCGCCAAGATCGAGAGCGTCGTCGGCTATCAGAACCTCAACGACATCCTCGCTGAGGCGGCAGGAACCATGGTGGCGCGGGGCGATTTGGGGGTTGAGCTCTCCTTTGAGGCAGTCCCGCGCGCCCAACGCGAGATTCTGCAGCGCAGCAATGCCAAGGCCAAAGTCTCCATAACCGCAACCGAAATGCTCGAGTCGATGAACTACTCGACCCGTCCCACTCGCGCGGAAGTAAGCGACGTCGCGGCTGCCGTGCTTGATGGCAGCGATGCCGTCATGCTCTCATCTGAGACCGCGGTCGGCAGGTATCCGGTGCGAGCGGTGCAGGCAATGGCACGCATCTGCCGGGAGGCCGAGGAGAGTCCTGACTATGGGCGCGGCCCGGAGATTCACTTCTTGGAGGACCGGGCTCGGTTTGCCTCGGCAACTGCCCAAGCATGTGTCGATGCTGCGGAAAACCTGGATTTGCGAGCGATCGTGGCCTTCACCGAGTCGGGCAGCACGGCCCGTCTCATTTCCAAGTACCGGCCTCACTCGGACATCTTCGCCTACACACCACATGAGGCGACATATCGACGCATGGCCTTGTATTCGGGCGTTACGGCTCTCCGATTTGCGGCAGAGGATTCGACCGACAAGATGATCGCCCATGCGGAGCGCAATCTGCTCGAGCTCGGCATTGTCGAGCCGGGTGACGGAGTGGTCATGGCAGCAGGGATCCCGCCAAATCAGGCGGCTACGACCAACCTGATGAAGCTGCACTCGATTGGGAGCACCGCCTAGAGTGCTTTCGACTTCGCAACGTAGCGAGGAGAGGCGATGGGTCAGTCCATAACTGTGGAATCGAGGCAGCTCGACGGCTTCTGCGTATTCACCACCGACCGGAGCATCAGCGGGCAAGACGGGTCCGCCTTCGAGTCCATCGCAGTTGCCGAAGGAGACGAGAGTTTCCCGGCGGTGCTCGCAAAGCGACTGTTCGCTGCCGATGAGGGCATCGATCACGTCTATGTTGCTTCGAACGATGTGGTGGTACGACGCTCGGCGGGCTGGGATGCAGACCAGGTTGCTCTCGCTTCTCGGGTGATCGAGGAGCTCTTCCGCTTCTACCCGGACTAGGTTTCCTCTCCCGAGTCGTCCGGTGGCGGAACGTACACCGCGACGTTGACCGTAACCTCGCTACCCGGTTCGATCCACTCACCACCGCCCGGGCTCTGCTCGACGATCAAGCCGCTTTGAGCTTCGTCGTTGACCTCGACTGCCGTACCTTCGACCAGAACGAGACCTAGCGCTTCGAGGGCGCTGCGGGCATCGGCAACCGACCAACCCGCCAGTGCCGGTACCTCAACCGGGCAATCCGAGGTGTCCAGTTCCTCACCCTCTTCTTCGGGCACCAGACACGGGTGCACCTCGATGATCTTGGGTGCTGGCTGGTAGGTCCACTGGTAGTCCTCTTCGATAACTGTTCCGTCCGGCCACGTCATGACGCGCTTCACGGTGTTGCTGAAGCCGCCCCAGCCATTCTGAGTCACCTTTTGCTCGTCCGGGTTCAGGTCCTCATTTGCCTCGAATTCCTCGGGTGGTTGGGTGAACGCATAGCGACTTCCCAACTGGCGCTCGGCTACACAGCCGCCGTTGTTGCCGTAGAACTGGACCGTGATGTCGGTCTCGGTGTAGTTGGTTTTGATGATGACCATCGTGTCGGTGTTGTTGCGGAAGATCAGGTGCGGCGACGGCCAGGAAATCGTCGCCTCATTGACCTCCGGATAGCGAGAGAAGTAATAGCTGTGGGGCTTGTGATCGATCGGCTCGTAGCAGCCGTAGAAGATGGCGTTGTAGAAGGTCGTGGCAAATTGGCTGACCCCGCCCCCAACGTCGTCGACCAACTCCCCGTTGAAGATCATCGGTGCGGGCACGTAACCCTTGTCCGTGGTGCGCTGCCCAACAAACTCATTGAGTGAAAACTCTTCGCCGGGCTCTACGATCGCGCCGTCCACCGCGTCGGCCATCAAATGGATGTTGGTGACTCGTCTCTGTCCCGCCGGGTGAGAGGTGGTGAACTCCGACACGAAACCGATGTCGCCAAGTGCCTGGGCGTCCTCGGTAGTGAATGCCGGGGCGGCCCCTTGGGCGTACGGGAACTCGCCACTGTTTCCTGAACGCGCCGCGGCCTCTAGTAGTGCGTCTGTGACCAGCGCCGTGTCCAGCACGGTGCCGTGACGCGATGGGATGAGCGTGACCTCTTTGGCTTCCTCATCGATTACGAGCTCGGCGTCGCGTGGTGGCTGTTCGATTTCCGGTCTCAATGGTGTCAGCAGGGGCACCAGTGCTTGCTCATCGAACTCGAGCAACACCAGAGGGCCCGATTCGTAGCGGACGTCGCTTATCAGCGCCCCGGCGAGGTCCTCTCTGCTGAAGACGACTTCGAATTCAGGGTCTTCGGCGCGCAGGGTTACGGGGGCGTCGATGAGGCGAGCCGCTTCGGCAGTGGCCTCATCGATGTCTGCGTTGGTGAGCTCAGGCTGTATCTGAGCCGTTCCCAGGACCACGAGCTCGCGATCGATCCCTTGTACGCTGGCCAAGACCGCTTCGTGTGCAGGGTCTCGATCGATACCTTCCCCGGGTCGGGGATAGTCGGGAAGAGCGCGTGTGTCACGGATGATCACGCCGCCTTCATAGGCGGGTGAGTCGATCGCTTCGCCTTCCCAGCTGTCGAGCACATCGTCGAGCAGAACCGTGTCGATCGTGACCGGGACATCGAGCTCAATCTGGTCGCCAAAGCTTCCAAACCATGAGAAGAAGCCGGCTACGAAGCCCTTGTCGCGGCGTTGTTCCATCGCCTCCGCAACGACCGCCTCCTCGTCAACCTCCAAGCCAACATCACGAGGATCTAGCAGAAACTCGGTTCCGCTGACTTCGAAGTACGCAGGCTGACTCGCCAACTCGGCCTCGTACACACGAAGCGCCTCGGACGCTTCCTCTTCACCCAATCCGCCGAGGTCGACACCTGCGGCGGTGACGTTGCGAGCAATCTCCCCGCTACCACGGATGGTGTCGAAGGTATAGATGAGAACGGGCAGCACGATGATTGCGGCTGCACCGATCAGGATCCATCGTCGAACGTCTTTAGTCATAGCGGCAGAAAGGAGGGAGGGGAGTAGCGGACCCAGATTGTACCGCTACTTGGCGCCAACCTGGTGGTTGGCAAACTCTCGTTGAAAACGCAGCGTAGCAGTAGTTCCACCCAGCGTAGCGTAGGGCGATGAACCCGCAATCGAGGCGTTGCCGGATAGCATCTGCCCATGATCGACTTCCCTGAGGTAGCACCGGGCGAGCCGCTGACAGTGAGCGCCACGCTGTTCGTCACCTATTCGAAGTGTCCCGACCAGGCGCTGGGGCGGATGCGCGGTTTCTACCCGCCGGAGAGCCGGGCGTCCTTCAGGGGCGGCCTGGCACACCGTGTATTTGCCCGGCATCTGGTTGGCGGTGAAATCGGCGCCGGAGACTTCGACAAGGTGTGCAAGGAGGAGATCGGGTCGTCGATGAATCCGAAGCTTGGATCACTCGGGCTCAAACCCTCGCAGCTGGACGGCGTCATCCGTGAGGTGGGCGACCTATATCAACGATTCAAGACCATCTCGACTGAGGGTTTTCGCAGCTCAGAGGTACTGCTCGATGTCGAGCCCGTCGAGGACCTGACACTGCGCGGATCGGTCGACGCCATATTCGACGACAGCCGCGGAGTGCGGCTCGTCGACTGGAAGACGGGCGGCCTTTACGAGGTCGAGCAACAGCTCGGCTTCTATGCGCTGCTTTGGGTACTCGATAGGGACGAGTTGCCGGGTCGAGTGGAGGCGGTATCCGTCAGCTCCGGCGAGAGGGTTAGCGCAACGCCGAGTGTGGAGACCGTGATGGCGACAGCCACCGCAACCGCAGCTCTGGTCACTGAACTGCGGGCCGCCTTCGATACCGGTCGCGAGCGCCTTGCCAGACTCGCCGGACCCTGGTGCCGCTATTGCGCCTTGCTCGATGGTTGCGACGAGGGACGTGCCGCAGTCAAGGTGAGCGACGCCGGCTAACGCCCGTTCGCCCCTTAGGGCGCGACGCTAAGCAACCCGCTTGTCGGCTGCCGGCGGTCGCAAGGCGCGTGCGATGTCGTCCACCAACTCGATCAGCTGGGAGCGGAGTGAGTCGAGGTCGTGCCGCACGGACTCCAGCCCGTCTTGAGCAGCCGCCAAGGCTCGCTTGCTGCGGGAGAAGTGCTGCGCGAGATCGCGAACCCGATTGAGCCTCTCCTGAGCCGTGGCCGTGTCGACGCGATCGGACTCCTGTGCCGCGGCCACGGCGCACGAATTGATCCAGCGAAGCGCCACGCCGGTCAGCGTTCCTTCACCAGGATCGACTACCAACACCCGATTGCCGTAGACCGCAAACGCGCCGACCTCGCCCGGGAAAGAGTCGGTGCGCGATACACAGATTGCCCACGAAGCGTTGCGGTTGTCCATTGCCTGGTCGAGTTCGTTGAGAATGCCGGTCTTGCCGTTCAGGGGCATTCTTCCCACGTTCTTGGCCTCGACAGCCACCCGGGTCCCGTCGGCGAGGGTAAGGACGAAGTCGCCGACCTTGGAATTGAGCCCCAGAGTCCCTTTGGTGAGGCCCGTGCGTTCGACGATACATCCTCCGATTGCGCGCGCTTGAGAGCGGAGGACCTCCTCGACCGTGTCTTCGTATGCAAGGCCCTTCGCAGTTCCCCGGGCCGCTTCCTCGACTCGATGTTGCTCGCCGACAACTAGATCGCGCAGTTCTTGGAAGCGACGTTCGAAGGTTTCGACAACACGGCCCAGGCCGCTGCCGGCATCGCTCGAATCGAGGGCCGCTTCGAGACGCTGCGACAGTTGCCCGCCGGGCCCGAGCAGCTCAGTGATCGCGGCTACCAACCGGCTGGTGTGGCTGTCGGTGCGATCGGGGTCGAGCCGCGCCAGTACTGAGGCATGGAGCTCCTCTAGCTCGGCAAAGGTACGCGCCGTCAGGGAGGTGCGCACGTCGGGGTCGAGGTGGGCGGCGAGTTGAGTCTTGCCCGAATCGACTGCATCACTGAGGTGCTGCTCGGCGGCGGTCGTAGCCGATTCCAGGATCCGTTGCACTGCTTCCTTCACATCGTCCAGCGTTGCTCTCATGTTCGTTGTTGCCATGGCGTGGATGCCCAGCGCAACTGCGCGGCTCGCATGATCGGCCCGCTGTGCGGCAGGGAGTGCCAGCAGATAGCCGGCGACTGCGGGGTCGTTGATTTCGAGTCTCGCAATGGTCACCGTCGAGCCGCTTATTACGATCGTCGGCTCTGCATCTGTCATGTGGCCTGGGGAAGCTTCTTTTTGTTCCATGGATCCGACGCTATCTCGCCCCTGTGACAAGAAACGGATCCGCCACACAATCGCTACGAGACAGGTTTCCCGCAGCCGGTTGCAGGCCAACGGGGCGCAATGTGGTGTAATCGGTCCCATGCAGGCAAACGCGACAGCGATTGCGGCGCTACGGCCGCTGCTCGAGAGACTTGTCGAGCTACTTCGTGAAGTCGAGTTGAGCTTGCCAACCGGCGATCACGAGGAGGCCGAGAGCGCTCGCGAAGCCGTGATTCGCACCGTCACCGAGTACCTGATACCGCGCCTCGACGAACCAGATGCCCCGGTCGTCGCCGCCGTCATCGGTCCCAGCGGAACGGGCAAGTCAACCGTCGTGAACTCGCTTGCCAATGACCGGATCTCCGACGTAGGGCCACTACGACCGACAACGCGCAACCCCGTTCTGTGGGCACATCGCGACCACGGGAGCCGGTACTGGTCCGAGTTTGTTGCGCGAGTTCGCGAACGGGTCGGGCCAACTGTGGAGGTAGTCATCGGCGACGACGAGCTGACAACAGAGCTCACGGTTGTTGATACACCCCCCACTGAGCACGTTGGGCCGTCCGGGCGACGGGCGGCACTCGATGCCCTCGCCCTGGCCGATCTATGCGTGTTCGTCACCAGCCCTAGTCGATACGCAGACATCTCCGCGTGGAACTTTCTCAGAGAGATTCGCTGGCGCGGGGTTCCGATGCTGTTCGTGCTCAACCGGCTACCTCCCGACCGTGAAGAGGCAGTTGCGCTGCTGAACGACTTCGCCTCCCGGCTGCACAAACATGGCCTGCTGCTCGAGCCAGACGCCGCCATGGTGTTCGGCATCAACGAGGCTCTCGGTGACCGTTGGCACGGTGGCTTGGATCCGGCGGCCGTCGGTGCGCTCCGCAATGAGCTGGGCGCCGTGTCCAACTCCGGCTATCGCAAGACGCTCGTCTCGACGACCGCCTACACAACAGGACGCAACGTTGTCGACCGAAGCCGGGCGATTACAGCTGAGGCGAGGCGAGCAGCGGGGATCGCCGCAGAACTGGACAGCGCAGTCACCCACTCTTACCGATCCGAAAGCCGCGCCATCGCCAAGATGATCAAGGGGGGAGAGCTCAGCGACATGGCGCGCCACAAGAGTTGGTCCGAGGCGGCGGTCGATCTCACGGCGATCATCACCCGACGCGCCGGCGTTGCCGCACAGGAAACGTCCAGTCTCTGGACGAGCGATCGGACTGGGTCGCAGCTCCTCGAAGGGGAGGGCACCTCGCTGTGGCGCCACACTGAAGACACTTCCTGGGATGTGCAGGGTCGGCTCGAGGATTGGGAAACCACCCTCAGTGAGGTTGCGATAAAGAAGGCTCCCGGCCGGCTACGAGCCCGGGCGGCGAAGCGGATAGCCGCTCGATCTTGGCGACTGGTCATCGATTCCAATGCACAACCCCCATGGCGGGTACGTCGCAAGTTCCGGGAGGGCCTCTCCTCCTTCATAGCGGCAGCGCAGGACAGTCTCGGCAACGTTGTCGCTGACGCGCTCGAGTTCGACGCAAGACGCTTCCGCAATCACTTGGCGACCGATGAAGCCCTGCTCTTAGAGCTGGAGCGAACCATCGATTCGATTGCCGTGCTGCTTCTGGGGGATGCTCCCCAGCTGCAGGCCGTGCCCGCGGCAGGTGACGAAACTGCGCCGCCATCCGAAGCTGCAGGGGCGGAGGAGGCAGCCGGGGCGGCAACCAACAACGAGCTGGTGGAGCCGTCAGATGCGTGACGTCCCAGAGCTCCTGGATGCAATCGATCTGGTGATCGCCCGATCCCAGGGGGTGATTCCTGAGGACATCGCCGATTATGCGGCGCAGCTGGCTGGTGAGATCCGCGAACGGCGCGGCTTTCTCGGGGAAACACTCGTGCTGGCAATCGCCGGGGGTACCGGCACGGGCAAATCGAGCCTCGTGAACGCGCTTGCCGGCGAGATCATCACGTCGGTGAGTGTTCTCCGCCCCCACACGGACGAACCGTTTGCCGTCGTTCCGCAAGACCCCGAGCCGGCGGTGACGGTGCTGCTCGATACCCTGGGGATTGCGTACCGCCACGAGCATGCCGCATTCACCAGAACCGCAATCATCGACCTCCCAGATATCGATTCCATTGCTGACTGGCACCGGGAACGGGTCGAAGATCTGATCCCTCGCGTTGACGGCGTCATCTGGCTCTTCGACCCAGACAAATACAGAGATCCGATAGTCCACGACGAGTTCCTGGCACAGCTCTCGGAGCACCGCAGCCAGTTCATATTTGCGCTGAACAAGATCGACAAGCTGCGACCCGACGATCTCCAGACCGTTCGCCAAGACCTTCTCGACACCCTGGCTGCAGATGGCTACACACGTCCAGCGTTGTTTGCCATGGCCGCCGATCCGCCGGGAGTGGCGCCGCGGGGAATCGATCTGTTTCGCGAGCACGTCACGGAGCGCATTGACACCAAAACGGTGATGCTCCGCAAGGTGATCGGGGATGCGGCCCGCATCGTTCGCATGGTGGGTGATGCTGCCGGCGTGTGGAAGGGGTCCTCGGTAGGTTTCGAGCGGAGTTGGGCCCGGGTGCGATCCGAGGTGCTTGCGGGAATCGGTCCCAACTCGAGTCAGGCCGACCGAGAGGATGCCCTGTGTCGCTTGGAGGACCTGACCGCCCTGATCGCCGTCAAGGCGGGGCCCATTCTCGGTGATGGGGTTCGGAGCCTTGCTGATCGTGCCACGATCGAGGCCGCGGTGGCAGAATTGGCCGCTGCCGGCAGTTCGCTCCCGGTCGAGTCCACAGGGGGTCTGTGGGGGCGACTGACGGGCGCCGAGCCCGACGAAGGTGAGGACCCGCGTGCTGGTCTACTGGAAGCGCGGTTGGGACAGCCGCTGCGTGACCTGTTGTGGCGACGCGCCCTCCTCGGTGCAACAGTGGTGCATGCCGCTGTCGGCGCAGTACAGCTCGATGACCGAATCAGCCTTCTAGAGGACGACACGGCGGGCGTATCGGTAGAAGCTGAATCGCCCGAGGAAGAGCCGCAGCCTTTGCCGGATGATACGGGGGAGAACGTCAGTCCCGTCCCGGAGCGATGATGGAGAGCGCGTCGTAGGCGGGTGTGATCTCGACGGATTCGGCCTGGCCCAGCAACTCACCATCCGCTTGGAAGGCAGAGGATGGCTCGGCGTGGACAATGAGCTTTTCGAACTCGCGAAAGACGCGAGTCCGCCTCTGCTTGCGAATCCGACCGCGGAGCAGGCTGCGAGCCGCCAGGCCTGCGGCCGTCGGGACGGAAACGCGCTCGACCACCAGCGCGGTGGGGCCGTCTCCGGGATCAGGTGTGAAGCGCAAGGGGAGCCGACCCCAGTAGGTATACGGGTCGTGAACTTGGACCAGAACCGATGCTGCGTGCACCCTTTCGCCGGCGCACTCGACGAGCATCGTTGCGGGGCGAGAGTGATAGTTGCGGATCACCTGGTTGGCCGCGATGCCTGCAAAGGTGACTGAAGCGAAGTAGTACTTCGATGTGGGGCGGCGGTCCGACATAGCAACGACATCTGCATCCAGCCCCATGCCTAGCGAGAACACGGCATACTCAGACCGGGCGGCAAGGGGACTCTCGGTGGCGATATGGGCCAGACTCATCAGCTGCCGATGCCCGGATACCAGCCGGGCTGCGGCCGTCTTTGCCTTGAGAGGGATGCCGAGGATCCGGGCGACAACGTTCGTCGTTCCCGTCGGAATCACCCCCAACGAAGTGCCGGTGAATGCCAATCCGTTCGCTACGTGATGCACAACCCCGTCGCCACCCATCGCAGCGACGACCGAGTAGCCCTCAGCCGCGGCGTCTGCCGCCGCCTGGCGCGACTCTGCCGGTCCGTTGGGCCAGGCGGTAGTCACGGCATAGGCCTCTCCCAGGGTGGCTTCGACATCACGCAAGCTGGCACCGGTGAATCCGGAAGCCGACGGGTTGGCGACGAGGAGGAGGCGTTTCACGATGCCGTAAGGCTAGGTGCGGGCGCGACGCTATCGGCGGATTGCGATTGAGGGAGGATCGTCGCTTTGTGCCTAAGAGGCGATCATCTTGGCGACACGGTCCCGCAGGTCCGTCGGCCGAAACGGTTTCGTCATGAAATCGTCGGCGCCACCTTCCTGTGCCTGAACGGCAACCTCAGGTTGGGCGTGGGCCGTGAGAATCAAGACCTTGGTCTCGCGGGTCGCCTCGTCGGCGCGGAGACGGCGCAACACCTCCCACCCGTCCATACCGGGAAGGCCGATGTCCAGCACGATGGCGGTGGGAAGTATCTCCCGAGCAGCCTGCAGACCCGCAACACCGTCGGCAGCGCCCACGATGTTGACACTGAGCTCGCGGAGACAGACTTCGATAAGGCGTCGCACGCTCGCCGAGTCTTCGACAATCAGGATTGATTCCGTCACGTAGTCAGTATCGGCGGAAATCACTGGCACTGCAGGAGTTTTGTTCACGCGTGTGCAGGAAGCCTTGCATCACGCCCACAGGCTCAACACTCCGATTTCGTGCTCCGAGCATATGGGTTTCAGAGAACCCAGAGCCGGAGTCCTGTTGAGGTCGTACCTCTGGCCGGGGCGCCGAGCGACTGAATGGCACTGTGCATTGCTTCGGCGTAGCCTCAAGTGTGGAACACCGGAGAGCAAAGGAAGTGTCATGGAGCCTTTCCGCAATGAGCCCTACTCGGACTTTTCCGCCCCGGAGCCTCGTGCCGCCTATCTCGAAGCCTTGGAGACAGTCGCGACCAAACTGGGTGGGCACGTGCCGCTGATCATCGATGGCAAACCGGTGGCTACCGATGATCGAATCGTGAGCATTGATCCGGCTCAGCCTGAGGTGGTCGTTGGTACTACCGGGTCCGCATCGGGGGCGGAGGCGCAACTGGCGATCGACGCTGCTTCCCGTGCCTTCCTGGATTGGTCGCGGCGCCCCGCCACGGAGCGGGCCGAATACGTCCATCGGATCGGCGACCTCATGGCCGAGCGGAAGTTCGAGCTCTCGGCATGGATGACGCTGGAAGCCGGGAAGAACTGGGTGGAGTCCGAAGCGGATGTTGCTGAGGCAATCGACTTCTGTCGCTTCTACGCCCACCAGGCGGTGCGTCTTGCAGAGCCGCTGCCGGTAGTGCCATATCCGGGAGAGAAGAACGAATCATTCCTCATACCGATGGGTGTCGGGGTAGCCATACCGCCGTGGAACTTCCCGCTGGCGATCCTCGTCGGCATGACGGTTGGCCCGGTGGCCGCTGGAAACACGGTTGTGTTGAAGCCTGCTTCGAATACTCCGGTGCTCGGGGCGCACTTCATGGACATCGTGTCCGAGGCCGGTTTGCCGGACGGCGTCATCAACTATCTCCCCGGCCCGGGCTCCGTGGTCGGCGACTTCCTGGTCGACCATCCCGATACCCGATTCATCAACTTCACCGGCTCCAAGGAAGTGGGGTTGCGGATCTCTTCCCGTGCTGGTGTCGTCCAACCCGGGCAGCGCTGGCTGAAGCGGGCCTTCATGGAGATGGGCGGGAAAGACGCCCTGATCGTGGATGAGACGGCCGATCTGGATCTGGCCGCCGACGCCATCGTCAAGAGCGCCTACGGATATCAAGGTCAGAAGTGCTCCGCGTGCTCTCGCGCCATTGTCGTCGGCTCGGTGCACGATGCCGTGCTCGACCGCGTGCTAGATAGAGCCGCAGAACTCGAACTGGGCCCCGGTGCGGAGAACAAGCCTGTTGGTCCCGTGATCTCCGCGGCGCAACATCGGTCGATCCTCGAGGAGATAGAGCAAGGCAAGAACGAAGCCGGACTCGTTCTCGGAGGGAGCCCGGTAGATCTCGACGGCGGCTATTACATCCAGCCAACCGTCTTCAGCGGGGTTCTTCCCGAGCAACGACTTGCCCAGCACGAGATCTTTGGCCCTGTGCTGTCATTCATCGCGGCGGCTGACTTCGATGAAGCACTCGAGATCGCCAACGGAACTGAGTACGGATTGACCGGCGGGCTGATCTCATCGGACGGGGATCGGATTGAACGGGCGAAACGCGAGTTCCATGTCGGCAACTTGTACATCAATCGCAAGATCACGGGCGCCCTGGTGGGCGTGCAGCCCTTCGGGGGTTTCAAGATGTCTGGTTCGAATGCCAAAGCCGGTGGCCCCGACTACCTGCGCCTCTTCATGGAGATGAAAACGGTTGCCGAGTACCTCCCCTGATGGTCGATTGCCTAGGGTTGCATAGGCACGGGATGGAAATACCCTAAGTAGCGAGGACTGGGTGGGACAATCTCGTCACTGCCTTCCCCGGTGACCGATGCAGATGCTTATGAAGGGCCAGCGCCGAAACATTGTGATTGCCGTCGCGGTAACTGCCGCGATAGCTACCGCTGCGGCCGGCGTCGCTCTCATGGGAGTGAGGACGGCGCAGGCTGAGTTCGCCGCGCCGACGTTTGCTCCGACGCCGGCAGCCAAGGTCGTAGTGCCAGCCACCGGCGTCGCGCTGGTTCCCGAAGGCGGAGCCGACCTTTGGCTCGGGCCGGACCGCGATCCCTACTTCCGAATCCACGAAGGAATGGCGCTTCCTTTCCTTCACCGCTACGAGGATTGGCTGCTGGTCACTACCAACTGCGATGACACCGCGTGGGTGCACGATGGCGACGTGCAGGTCGTTGCCGCCGGCGAGCCGCAGCCGGCGGGTAGCAGCTTCGATGTGGCTGAGGCGGTGATCGTTCTCGACCCGGGTCACGGGGCGCGCGATTGGGGCGGTGTCGGGCCAAGTGGTCTGGCGGAGAAGGCCGTCAATCTCGATATCGCCGATCGGGTACGCCAGCTGATGGAGTCCCCCCGTGACATCGATTGGAGTTCCGGCGCGGTGACCGCCGGGAGCACCGTTCCCAGTTTTCGCGACGTTGTGCTGACCCGGGATGTGGCTGGCCCCGACGACGGTGACTTCGAAGCCAACCTCTCATTCCGGGCGACGATGGGAACCGCCGCCAGCGCCGATGCATTCGTCTCGATCCACAACAACACCGTCCCCCGGCTCGATACGGAGCTTCCGGGGTCAGAGGTCTACTACTCGACTGCTGTGGAAGGTTCGGATCGACTGGCCGGCATCATCTACGAGGAATTACTGCTCAGCCTGGCTTCGTTCGATGCGGACTGGAAAGGTGGAGAGTTATTGGGAGCGCGTGCCCGGCTCGATCCCGACACCGGGGAGGACTACTACGGCCTTCTGCGCCGCGCCACCGTGCCTTCGGTGATAGTCGAAGGTGTGTACATCTCGGAGCCGGATGAAGAAGCGCTGCTTGCGTCGGGTGAGTTCCGACAGGCGTATGCCGAAGCGGTCTACCGTGGCGTAGTCCGGTTTCTGACTACAGCCGATCCGGGAGCGGAGCCGAACCGTCCCGAGTACTTCGAGTACGACGCCGGAACAGTCTCGGGCAACGTCTGCACGGTTCCTGAGCAGCCTTAGAGTCCTGTAGATGCGTCGTTTGAGCTTGATTGTCGGTGCCGTGCTCTTTGCTGTGTCGTGCACCGCCGGCGAAGCGGATACAACCACGGCCCCGTCTGCACCGGTCACGACATCACCGCCGAACACGACAACCTCGACCGTTGTGACCCCCACCACGACCACCACGACCACCACAACGACGACGACCACCACCACTACCACCACGCTCCCTCCGACACCGTACGGCGTGCCCGCCGAACCGAGACCGGATCCAATCGCCCCTGATCCGGGTGTCTCCGACGGTTTCGACGGGGTCGGAGTGGTCACCGTCGGTGCCGGCGGTGCCCCGCTGTACGAGGCTCTGGACGACGAAGAACCGTTTGTCCTGGCGCGCGAAGGGCTGATGTTCTCCGCTCAGCAACGGCAAGGGGAGTGGATCGAGGTCTATACGACTTGCGATGAACTGGCGTGGGTCAAGGCGGACACTGTGGTCGCACGGCCCCCGGCTGAAGCCGCCAGCATCGGGGCTGGGTTTGACTTTGCCGAGGCAACCATCGTTGTCGATCCGGGACATGGTGGGCCTTGGAACATCGGGGCCGCAAGCCCATCGGGTCTCGCAGAGAAGACCGTGAACCTCGACATCGCCCGCCGCGTCAGAGATCTCCTCAGCGAACCTCGTTCGGTGGACTGGTCCACGGGAGTGATCCTCAATGGCACGGATATCCCGAGCGCCGGTTGGGTGATACTCACCCGAGCCGGTGCGGGTGATGCGGGTGACTACGAGGCGGGCCTGTTCTATCGATCCAACCTGGCAAACGCAGCCAACGCACATGCCATGGTGGCTATCCACAACAACGCCGGCTGGGAGATTCGGATGGACTCGCCGGGGAGCGACGTCTACTACCAATCCCAGATTCCTGAGTCGCGCCGCTTCGCCAAGATCATGGTTCAAGAGCTACTGCGGGGCTTCACCCCATTCGATGCCAATTGGGTCGGCGCACTGGAAACCGGGGCCAAATCCCGTCTCAGTCCGCGGGCCGACAACCCGCAGTACTACGGGATCTTGCGGCGTAGTGATATGCCGACGGTGATCACGGAGGGTGTCTACATCTCCAACCAATCGGAGGCAGATCTGCTTGCCACCGCTGAATTCCGTCAGGCCTATGCCGATGCGGTCTATCGGGCGTTGGTGCGATTCTTGACCACCGATGACACGGGTGACGGTCGGGACAGTGACCCGGTGATTTGGTACGGCGACGCCGGCCGCGGTGACGCACGGCCGAGCTGTGTCATTCCGAGCCAGGACCCGACCGATCAGTAGTCGCCGCTAGCCGCGGAACACCCAGCCACGTTCCTCGGCCAGTTGTCGCGCTTCCTCGTCGGTCATGCGGACGAGGGCTCCGTAAGTGAGGCCGCCCCGCTTGATCATGCCGATGAACGCCTCGACGAGCTCCGGATCGAACTGAGTGCCCGCTCCATTGCGGAGCTCCCGAAAAGCTTCCTCCTGAGTCAGCGCCATCCGATAGGGTCGGTTGCTGGTCATGGCGTCGAACGCATCGGCGATGGCCAGCACCCGCGACTCGACTGAGGGCACCTCGCCGTCCTCGCTGTGTCTGCCGCGATAGCCACCGCCGTCGTAGTGGGCGTGGTGATCCGAGGCGATCTCAACCAATGGGTGGAGCCAGTCGACGTCCTTGAGCAGATCGTCGATGTGGTGGACGTGACCCCGCATTGCCTGCGTTTCGGCGGTGGTGAGCCGGCCGCGCTTCTTGAGCAACTCGCGCGGCACCGCCAGCTTGCCGAGGTCGTGGATGAGCGCGGAGTGCCGGATCCGTTCCTGCATATCACCGGACAGCTTGAGTTCCTGAGCCAGTTGCACCGCAAAGATGGCAACCCGCTCGGTGTGCCCGCGGGTATAGAGATCCTTCGCCTCGAGCGTCTTGACCAAGGTGGCAAGCATGCTCTCCCGAGCCACCCGCAGCCGCCCCAAGGAGGCAAAGAACAGGTGGCTGATCAACAGGGTGGCGATCACGAGGAGCAGCATTGCATTGAAGGTGCCGTTTTCGGCCGAGTACTGAACGTACGCATAGCCGAGGAAACCGCCCATCGCTCCGAGTCCGACAAAGCCGATGAGAATCTGTGCCAGGTTCGACCACGGGCCGGCAAGCTTGGAGCCGAAGACCTGGCGAATCACGAGGCGGGTCAGCGCCGTGCTGACGAAGTCTGCTGTGGCGGCCGCTATCGCCCCGGCGGCCACGACATGTATGAGGCTGGCGGTCCCCACGTCACTTGGGAGCAGCAGGACCAGGGTAAGGGCGGCTGTGGCCGCATTGAGCGTTCCGATCCCGAGGTTCGCCAGTGGCTGGAACAGCCTGCGGTCGGCAAAGTCGCGGGGTTGGAGGAAGCCGATGAGCGCCATGGCGAGCAACCCACCGATGGCGTCGTCCGGGCCCAGGGCAACACCGGCCGCAACCAGGACTGCGATACCTGGTGAGGTCATCATCAGGTCATTGACTTCGACGGCGTAGAACTCGAGAACGAAGAAGGCGAGGGCGAAGGCTGCCCACAGCAACAGCTTGTCGGGCAAGCCGTAGACATAGAAAGCCGCAGCCGGAAGAGCGATACCAATGATGCCCAACAGCGCAGCGTAGATGCGCTTGCGCCGTTGCTGAATGGGATATGGGGTTTCGTAGTAGGCCATGGCTGGATCGGTAGGGACCGACAGAGTTGGGGAAGATGTGGAGGGCCGGGTCGGGCTTTAGCCAATCTTGACGCCGGCAGCACTGCTCATTAGGGCGGCTGCGAGACTTCCAAGTGCCAGCAGGATCCTTGCCATCTTGTTACGCATTGGATCACGTCCGATCCGGTGTTTTCTCTGCTCAACATGGTTGAGCACGAAGGGTATTGCGCTTCGCTCGGGGGATCACCCGGCCCGGACCGCTCCACAAACCTGTGTTGTCTAGGTGCCGATCTTGCCCCATGCCGGATGACTCAGCGTCACCGGTCCGCCCAAAGACCACAGTCTGTAGGCACGACATTAAGGGATCCCCGACGCCTAATGCAAGAACGGTTTTCGCGACTATCCAGGTTCTGGCGGACGAGAGCTCAGAAGACGCCGTCGTAACGCTCCCAGTCGACCACGGTTCCGTCCGGCAATTGCAGGACGATTGTGTCCCCACCGTTGGACCAGACGGGATCGCGCGCACACCAGTACAGGTCGCTTGCCGTGTCCGAACCGCATCCCGAATGCACGACTACGGACTGTCCCATTTCAAGGCCAAAGCCTTGCGGAAACACGAATCGGTTCTGGGTGGACTCATCTCGCAAGATCCATCCCGACATGTCGGTGCTTCCGGAGTCACTGACGATTTCCACCCATTCGTCGTTCGCTCGTTCGGAGTCACGACCCGGGGGATTAAAGACAAAGTCGGCGATCACGGCAGCAGGTAGGGGCGCCGGCGGGCCACAAGCGGACTGAGACCACATGCCGAGGCGTGCCGCTGCTGCCGCATCGACCGCCGCAACGAACTCGGTTTCGAGGCTGTGCCCGGTCTGCAGCGCAAGGGCGTCTCCGGCCACGACGAGGGCAAGGTTGGCGTTGACGCCGTCGACAAAGACGTAGCGCAGCAGGCGACCGAACTGGTCCGTGTCTTCCTCGTCACCGACGAGAGTCAGTTCGCTCTCCCCGAGCAACGAGCCAAGGGTGTCGCGGGCGGCGTCGCCGTGGCACTCCTCACCCTCGGGCGCGTTGATCCCGATCAGCCGCACCTCGGCGAAGCTCCCGTCGTAACGTTCCACTTCGATCGAGTCGCCATCCAACACGCGGCGAAGTACGACGCGCTCCCCGGGTGATTCCGCATTCTCCGCACCAACACCATTGGTCGAACCGCCACCAGTAGTCCCGGTGCAGGCAGATGTGGCAACCACCAGGCCGGCGATGATGAGTCGGTACATCTTTCGCAATGTAGTGGCCGTCGGTGGCGCTAGCCCCAGAGCTGCAGTGTCTCGAACTCGTCGTTGCGGGCTGTGTGGGGGATCACTCGGTCGGCAGCCCGGCGCCAAACCAAGCCTGGATCCCGCCGTCGAGCTCGTATACCTCGGAGAATCCGATCGAGTCCATCAACGGCAGCGTGTTCGATGAACGATTGCCCGAATTGCAGTACATGACGTATGGGACGTCGAGGTCGAGTACCCCGAGCCGCTGCTCGAAGTCGCCGGCGTAGTAGTCAATGTTGATAGCCCCCTCGATATGGCCTGCGGCGAACTCCTCGGGAGTACGAATGTCGAGGATGACCAGACCATCAGGCGGATTGCTGATGATCTCCGATACCTCGTCTACCGGGGTCAGCTGAAGGCCAGCCTCGGTAGACGTCGAGCCTCCACACGAGGCCAGTAGCGCCGCACCGGCGAGAATGACTGCGACGATTCGGATCCGATGACGGCTCATGCCATACCTATCTGCTTGAGTCCCCCCGTCAGGTTGGCGACCTGGCTGAACCCGTTGTGTACCAGGAACTGTGCCGCCAGCTGGCTGCGGTTGCCGGCGCGGCAGATGACCAGGACGGGTTGCTCCGGGTCGAGTTGGTCGAGACTCGCCGGAAGGTGGGAGAGAGACAGGGTCACGCTGTCCGGCAGAGTCCCGTGCGCCCATTCCAAGGGTTCGCGGACATCGAGAAGAATGCCACCGGTGGTCTGCTGCCACTCGCGCCAACCGGCAGCGGGCACCTGCTCTACGGCGGTCTGCTGAGCTGGGATCAATGGAACTCCTCGTCTGGATGGTGCTGCGGGGCGGCAATCTATCACAGATGCATGCGTAGATCTGCATGTTTTCTTTCTGCACTGCGCGGAGTTCCTCAGATCTAGGATCCGGCGCCCGGTCAGATGCGCAAGAATGAGCGGGGAAGCGGCAGAACCCGACCAGAGGAGAAGTGATGGCTCTGCAGTACCACCTTCAGATAGACAGCGGTGATGTGGCGCCCTATGTCCTCCTGCCGGGGGACCCGGGACGGGTGGAGACGATCGCCTCCTTCTGGGATGAGGCGCATCATGTCGCAACCAACCGTGAGTACGTGACCTACACGGGAACCTACAAGGGCGTCCCCATCAGTTGCACGTCGACCGGGATCGGGGCCCCTTCAACGGCAATCGCAATCGAAGAGCTTGCCCGCTGCGGCGTGACGACCTTCTTCCGAGTCGGCACATGCGGAACCTTCCTCGATCATGTCGCCAATGGGGACCTGGCGATCTTCGACTCGGCGATGCGGCTCGATGGCGCGTCCCACGGCTATGCACCGCCGGAGTATCCCGCAGTGGCCGACCACCGCGTGGTTGCCGCCGCCGCAGCTGCTGCCGAAGGCCTCGACTACGCGTACCACATCGGCACCACGCGTACCGCCGACACCTTCTATGCCCGCCATCCTCGGCCGGGTTCCTCGTTCGGTGATTTCTGGCAGAGCTGGTGGCGACATCACTTCGAAGATCTGAAGCGTCTCAATGTCGTTGGGGCAGAGATGGAGGCGAGCCTGATCCTGGTTCTAGCCCGGGTCTGGGGGCTGCGAGCCGGCGGTGCCGCCGTCGTTGTTGACAACGTCCTCGAAGTGAGCGGCGAGTCGGGGGAATTCGACCCCGAAGAACAGTTCGTGCACGGCGCCGAGCCAATCGAGAAGCTGGCGCGCCTCGGCAACGAGACGATTCGACACCTCTACGCAGCAGACCACGCCTAACAAGGAGGGGCGAGCACCGATGTGCTCGCCCCTCCCCGTTCTACCCTGGGTGACCTAGTGGAACTGCTCTTCTTCGGTTGATCCTTCGAGTGCCAGCGTGGAGGCTGTTCCGCCGCTGATTGTCGTCGCAACCGTGTCGAAATAGCCGGCTCCAACCTCGCGCTGGTGGCGGGTGGCCGTGTAGCCCTCGCCCTCCATGCCGAACTCGTGCTCCTGCAACTTGACGTATGCGGTCATGCCGTGGTCGGCATAGCCTCGTGCGAGCTCGAACATCGTCGCGTTGAGAGCATGGAATCCGGCCAGGGTGATGAACTGGAAGCGATAGCCCATGGCGCCGAGTTCCTTCTGGAACGCAGCGATAGTGGTGTCATCGAGATGTGCCTTCCAGTTGAACGACGGCGAGCAGTTGTACGCCAGCATCTTGTCCGGGTATTCGCTCTTCATTGCATCTGCGAAGCGGGCGGCCTCATCGAGATCCGGATGTGAGGTCTCACACCAGATGAGGTCGGCGTATGGCGCATAAGCCAGACCGCGGGCAATGGCGGCATCCATGCCGTTCCTCACTGTGAAGAACCCCTCGCTGGTGCGTTCTCCGGTAACGAATTGCCGGTCGCGCTCGTCGACATCGTTGGTCAGCAGAGTTGCCGCCAGCGAATCGGTACGGGCAACGACGATTGTTGGAACGTCGAGCACGTCGGCTGCAAGGCGCGCTGCCAGCAATGTCCGGATGTGTTGCGAAGTCGGGATGAGTACCTTTCCACCCATGTGACCGCACTTCTTCTCGGCGGCGAGCTGGTCCTCGTAGTGGATGCCGGCAGCGCCCGCGGCGATGAAGTTCTTGGCCAATTCAAAGGCATTGAGAGTGCCGCCAAACCCGGCTTCGGCATCGGCCACGATCGGAAGCATGTAGTCATGTTCGCGGCTTCCCTCCGACCATTCGATCTCGTCCATGCGGAGGAATGCGTTGTTGATGCGCCGCACCAGCGCCGGGGCCGAGTTGGCCGGATACAGCGACTGATCCGGGTAGATCTGTTCACCTAGATTGGCGTCTCCGGCAACCTGCCAGCCCGACAGATAGATCGCCTTCAATCCGGCCTTGGCCATTTGCACCGCCTGCATGCCGGATATGGCTCCGAGTGCGTTGATGTAGTCCTCGGTCTCGAGCAGATGCCACAGGCGTTCTGCTCCCTTGCGGGCAATGGTGTGCTCGACGTTGAACGAGCCCTGCAGGCGAACGACCTCCTCAGCCGTGTAGTCGCGCTTCACATCCTTCCAACGGGGATTGGTTTCCCAGTCTTTGCGGATCTCCTCTGCTCGTTGCTCAAAGCTGGTCACGGTGTCTCTCCTCCGTGTCGGGGTCGGTCTTCAGTCGATCAACTCGTATGCGGGCAGTGTCAGGAACTCGGGGAAGTCAGAGCTGATTGCCACTTCTTCCAAGAGCTTGCGGGCCTCCTCGAATCGTCCGTTCTCGTAGTTGTCATCACCAAACTCGCGGCGCATCCGCGCCAGTTCCTCGTCGGCAATCTCGTGAATCGTCTCTGCGGTGACCGGCGTACCCTCTACCGTTGTCACATCGTTGTGGAGCCATTGCCACAGCTGAGAGCGTGAGATCTCGGCCGTTGCTGCATCCTCCATCAGGTTGTAGATGCCGGCCGCACCGTTGCCCCGCAGCCATGAGGCGAGGTACTGGATGGCGACGTCGACGTTCATCCGTACCCCGGCGTCGGTGATGGTTCCGCCTGCGACGGAGACGTCGAGCAGAGCGGCTGCGCTCGCTTCCACGTCGTCGCGCTGCTTGTGGAGCTGATTCGGGCGGTCACCGAGGACCTCGTCGAACACCTCGGTTGCAAGAGGGACCAAGTCGGGGTGAGCGACCCAGGTGCCGTCGTGGCCGTTACGCGATTCCAACTCCTTGTCCTCTCGCACCTTGGCGAAGGCGCGCCGGTTGATCTCCTCGTCCCGGCGGCTCGGAATGAACGCTGCCATGCCACCCATTGCGTGAGCGCCACGCTTGTGACACGTCTTGATCAGCAGTTCCGTATACGCCTTCATGAAAGGGACCGTCATTGTCACCTGAGCGCGATCTGGGAGGAGCATGTCTGCGCGGTTGCGGAACTTCTTGATCAGAGAGAACTGGTAATCCCAGCGGCCGGCGTTGAGCCCTGCGGAGTGTTCGCGCAGTTCGTAGAGGATCTCCTCCATCTCGAACGCGGCCAGGATCGTCTCGATGAGGACGGTCGCTCGAATCGTGCCCTGGGCAATGCCAAGTAGGTCCTGGGCCGCAATGAAGACGTCGTTCCACAAGCGTGCTTCGAGATGACTCTCGAGTTTGGGGAGGTAGAAGTAGGGTCCGCTGCCCCGTGCCAGCAGCTCGGCCGCATTGTGAAAGAAGTAGAGGCCAAAGTCGAACAGGCTTCCCGACATTGGCGTCCCGTCGATGAGAACGTGCTTCTCTACCAGGTGCCAGCCGCGCGGTCTCACGAGCAGCGTTGCGGTTACGTCGTTGAGGCGATATTCGCGTCCGTCGGGTGCGTCGAACTCGATGGTGTGGCGCACTGCATCCATCAGGTTGACCTGCCCGCCGACCATGTTTGCCCAGGTGGGGGAGGCGCTGTCCTCGAAGTCGGCCATGAAGACCCGGGCTCCAGAGTTGAGCGCGTTGATCATCATCTTGCGCTCAACAGGTCCCGTGATCTCGACCCTGCGGTCCTGCAGATCAGCAGGTGCGGGCGCTACCTGCCAATCGGCGCTGCGCACCTCGGCAGTTGCGGTGAGGAATCCCGGCATGTCGCCGGCGTCGATCCGCGCTTGCCGATCGCGGCGGGCCGCCAGCAGCTCCCGACGGCGGCCATCAAAACGACGGTGCAACTCGGCTACAAACTCGAGCGCCTCCTCGGTCAATACCTCAGCAGAGCGCTCAACCTCGGCACCCAGGATCTCAACGGCCATCTTCGCTCCCTATCCGGCGTTTCGCTCAATTCCACCACTACACCACCAGAGTTCAAACCAGTTGACTCGTAAGATCGTTAGAAATTATCTGTCAGAGCATGTATCGTCAGGATTCATGGTACAAGACAGCATTGATCCATTAGTTCTTGGACACCGGGTTCGATACTACCGAAGAAGGTTGGGGATGACCCTCGACGAGCTCGGCGAAGCCGTAGGCAAGCCGGCTCCTTATCTGTCGATGCTCGAAAACGGGAAGCGCGAGCCACGTTTGGGTCTAATCAATGCCCTCGCGGAGGCGCTTGACGTCGGGGCCGGGGACCTGTTGCTTCCGGATGCGCCGACGAAGCGAGCTCGCCTAGAAATCGGGATCGTCAAAGCGCAAGAGGATCCGGTCTACCGCGAACTGGAGTTGCCTCTGCTCAAGCCGAACGCCAAGTTGCCCGACGTGGCGCTCGAGCACATCCTCGGGCTCTACAACGAACTGAAGGGGCGTGCTCAAGCCACGATGGCGACTCGGGAGGAAGCCAGGATCGCCAACGCGGAGCTCAGAGCGGAGATGCGAGCACGGGGCAACTACTTCGCTGAGATCGAGCAGATCGCAGCCGATGCTGTGGTTGGGGCCGGCTACAGCGGTGGAGGCTTCACCGAAGGAACGATCCAGGCTATGGCGGCGCTCTTCGGCTTTACCGTCCATCGGTCACGCGAATTGCCTTCGGCTGTCCGTTCGCTGACCGACCTGCGCAACCGCCGGATCTATATCCCGCAACGTGACTCGATCTCGGTCCGGGCGAGCCGTTCTGTCGTTCTGCAGACCCTGGGCCACTTTGCGCTAGATCATCCCGAACCAAAGGACTTCGCACAGTTTCTGCGGCAGCGGGTCGAGGCCAATTACTTTGCGGGGGCGACGCTGATGCCTGAGGTGTCGCTGGTCCCGTTCCTGCAGAGAGCCAAAGCGGACCGGGACCTTGCCGTCGAGGACATTCGCGACGCCTTCTACGTCTCCTACGAAATGGCGGCCCATCGCTTCACCAATCTGGTCAGCCATCACCTCGATCTGCCAGTCCACTTCGTGCGCTCCGACGAGCTTGGCATCATTTGGAAGGCCTACGAGAACAACGGGGTCCCATTCCCGCGCAATTCTGTTGGTGCCATCGAAGGGCAGCGACTGTGTCGGGAATGGGGAACCCGACAGGTGTTCCGTTCCGAGGATCGCTACTCGATCCATCATCAGTACACGGACACGCCCGGTGGTACGTTCTGGTGCAGCACGCGAGTCGACGACTCTCGGCAGCCGCCCCATGCCATAACGATCGGAGTCGCTTTCAACGACGCGCAGTACTTCCGGGGTCGGGATACAGATCACCGTTCGGTGTCCAAATGCCCGGATGGGATATGTTGTCGCCGCCCCAGCGATGACCTTGCCGACCGCTGGGAAGGATGGGCATTCCCCTCCGTTCGCCCCAACAGCCACGTTCTCGCTGCCATGCCGGTGGAGACCATTCCCGGAGTCGATACGACAGAGATCTACGAGTTCCTCGATCGCCACGCCGGCATGGGATGAGAAACGGCCAGTTGGGCGGTGGAGATATAGCGCCCAGAGCACGATCTGGCCGGGTAGCTTCGTAAGTATCGACAGTTCAACTGCCGGTCAGTTCAACGTCGTGCTGATTACGAATCGTTAGTTAGCAGGAGGTGACCAGGGAACCGTTCTAGTACGAAGACGGGCCTCGGCATCGTTCCGGGGCGGAGGAAGGGGATGAAGTGAAGAGATCGTTATCTCTTTTGAGTGCGCTGGCCTTGGTAGTACCGCTGCTGGCGCTAGGGCCTGCGGCAGGGGCCGCGGCCGATTCTGTGGATTTCTACACAACTCTATCCGGTGCCAACGAGACGACACCGGTGACAACCGACGCGTCCGGTGCGGCCGGATTTTCGTGGAGTACCGACGGCACCAGTCTCGATTACGTAGTGATCGTGAACAAGCTGGTTGACGCAACCGGAGCCCACATCCATAGCGGTGCCGCCGGAACCGACGGCCCGGTATTGGCAAGCTTGTTCGGGCCCCATACGGGTAAGGATGTCGACGGCATCCTGCGGCGCGGCACCATCACGGAGTCCGACCTGGCTTCCGGCACGATGGCCGACCTCGCACTGGCGATGCGCAACGGTACGACCTATGTGAACGTTCACACCGTTGCCAACCCAGCGGGAGAAATCCGGGGCCAGATCGAGGGTCTAGCAACATTCACCGGCGACCGTTTCACTGACGACGATGGCAACGTGCATGAGACCAACATCGAGCTGATCGCCGCCGCCGGGATAACCGCCGGCAACAACCCGCCGGCCAACGATGAGTTCGGCCCGGATGATCCGGTGACCCGTGGTCAAATGGCAGCGTTCCTGACCCGTGCCCTGGGTCTACCAGCGGCTGCCACCGACTACTTCACCGATGACGACGCTTCGATCTTCGAGGACGACATCAATGCGGTAGCGGCAGCCGGGATCACTGCCGGGTGTAACCCGCCCGCCAACGACAACTACTGCCCGGACGACAGTGTGACTCGAGGTCAGATGGCGACCTTCTTGGCACGTGCGTTGGGTCTGGAGGCTGCTCCGCTGGATCTGTTCACCGACGACTCGACCAGTGTCCACGAGGCGAACATCAACGCCATTCGCTGGGCAGGGGTCACCGTCGGCTGCAACCCGCCGGCGGCAGACCGCTTCTGTGTCAACGACAGCATCACGCGGGCGCAGATGGCGACGTTCCTGGCGCGGACCTTCGGGTGGAGTGCCCTCGATCCGCTGCTGGCTCTGACGATCATGCACAACAACGACGGCGAGTCCGAGCTGCTCGATGACGACGGTGTTGGCGGTGTTGCCCGCTTCCAGACCGTTCTCGACGATGTGCGCACGGCAACCGCAGGGAACGAGATCGGCACGATCTTGGTCTCTTCCGGCGACAACTTCCTGGCTGGACCGGAGTTCAGCGCCAGCGAGGCGCTGGGTACGTGGTTCGATCCAATTGCCCTAGAGGCGTTCGACTACGACGCCATTGCGCTGGGCAATCACGACTTCGACTTCGGTCCGGATGTGCTCGAGGAGTTCATCAACGCCTACACGTCGCCGCCGCCCTACGTGAGCTCGAACCTCGACTTCACCAACGAACCGGGGCTCAATGCGCTCGTTACGGCGGGGACGATCAAGCCGAGCACGATGGTCGAGGTCAACGGCTACAAGATCGGCATCGTGGGAGCTACCACGCCGGCGATCACTTCGATCTCGAGCCCGCGCGATGTGATCGTCGACACGGATGTGGCGGGCAACATCCAGACAGAGATCGATCTGCTCGAAGGAGCAGGTGCTCAGATCATCATTGTCATCAGCCATCTGCAAGATGTGGATGAGGACGCAGCGCTGGCAGCCGAGCTGTCCGGTGTAGACGTGATGATTGCTGGCGGTGGTGACGAGCTACTGGCCAACGCCGACACCATGCTCATTCCCGGCGATGAAGAAGACCTGTTCGGTCCGTATCCGATCTACGCCGACAATGCCGACGGCATGAAGGTTCCGATCGTTACGACCAGCGGCCAATACCGCTACTTGGGCAACCTCACAGTGGCGTTCACCTCCAACGGAACGCTCGCAGGTGTGGACACCGGCAGCGGTCCGATCGCTGTGATGGGCCAAGACCAGGATGCGACGCTGCTGGCTGACGTGGAGACCCCGGTCGCCAATCATCTCTCGGGACTGGCAACCACGGTGATTGGGACATCTGAGGTGGCGCTCGACGGGCGCCGGAGCACCGTGCGGACGATGGAGTCGAATCTCGGCAACCTGGCTGCGGACTCGTTGCTGTGGCAGGCAGGCGAGCTCGCGGCAAGTTTCGGCGTAGCGGTTCCTGATGTGGCCCTGCAGAACGGCGGTGGGATGCGCAACGATGCCATCATCCCCGCCGGCAACATCACCGAGCTGGACACGTTCGATGTGCTGCCGTTCCCGAACTTCGTCACTGTGATCCCGGATATCCCGCGGGCGCAGTTCAAGGAGATTCTGGAGAATGCGGTCTCGCAGGTCGAGAACGTGAGCGGTCGGTTTGCCCAGGTCGCTGGTTTCACCTTCACCTATGACCCAGATGGCACGGCACAGGTGGTCGACGACGACGGGAACGTTCTCACCGCCGGCACCCGGGTCACAGAGGTGACCCTGGAGGGCGGAACGCAGATCGTCACCGGCGGCAACGTCGTCGCTGGGGCCGACCTGACGATCGCCACGATCGACTTCCTGGCAAGGGGCGGCGATCAGTATCCGTACCGGGATGCGCCGATCACGCTCCTTGGTGTCAGCTATCAGCAAGCGCTGAGCAACTACATCCAGGACGAGCTCGGCGGCACCATCGGCGCTGCCGACTATCCCGAGGGTGGCGAAGGGAGGATCACGGCCCTCTGAGAAGACTTGTCGAAGCGAGGGGGTGGCGCGCTGCCGGCGCCGCCCCCTCCGCCATTTCTGCAACTCGAGCTGGTCTCATTGGGGGACCGCATTGCCGTGCGAGGAGTCAGGCTTCACCTCTACAGTGTCGATCATGGATGCGATGGTCGCAGTTGAGATCCCGCTGGTCGGGGACAACCGTCACAAGAACTGGGCGAAGGTCATCGCGCATGTTGACGAAGCCAAGTCGTCCGGATGGGCTTTCGACGGCGAGTTCATCGCCGCCGGCGGTGTCCAGGATGTCCCGGTCGGCTCGGTAGTGATGGTCTATGGCGAGCGGGGTTCGCGTGCCAACCCTCAGATCGAGGCCCGGGTTTATACGGCAAACGCCGACGGCACGCTAACGCATGAGCAGACAGCGACGGGGCGGGCGTGGGCACGGACGCTGCGCGACCGAGTATCAGAGCTGCTGGAGCAAACCGCGAACAATCCGCCCCAGCAAATCGAGTGGGATCCGGCAATCATGAGGTACAGCGACGACGCCATCCGCGAAGAAGCACAGCGGCGCGGCCTGTAGGAGGGAACCATGCCTTACGCAGAGGTCAACGGGACACGACTGCACATCCGACAGAGTGGGGAAGGGCCGGTTGCGCTGTTCATACACGGCTTCCCGCTCGATTCTTCGATGTGGATCGAACAGCTCGAGGATCTCGGATCGCTGCGCCGCTGTATCGCGGTCGATCTGCGTGGTTTCGGTCGTTCGGCTCCTGTAACGGGAGCCCCGTTGACGATGGAGCAACACGCCGACGATGTAGCGGCTGTGCTCGACCTCGTCTCGGCCGAGCAGGCTGACATAGTCGGACTCTCGATGGGTGGCTATGTGGCGATGGCTTTTGCCGACATGTATCCGGACCGGGTTCGTTCGCTGGCATTGATCGACACTCGGTCCGGTGCCGACTCAGAAGAAGCCAAAGCCGGCCGCAACGCGATGGCTGAGCGTTTGATCGACGAGGGCCGTATCGCCATCGCCGAGGCAATGGAAAGCGGTTTGCTCGCACCGCAAGCGACGATTGCCGTTCGGGCCAGACTGCGATCGATGGTCGAGGCCTGTCCCTATGAGACCATCGTGGGTGCGCTTGGCGGGATGAGGGATCGGCCCGATCGCACCGCCATCCTGCGCTCGGTTTCGGTACCGGCGGCAGTGATCGTCGGCGAGCAGGATGCCGTTACTCCGCCAACCGAGGCGGAGGCGATGGCAGTAGCTCTGCCGGATGCCGCCCTCACCATCGTGCCCGGCGCCGGGCACATGGCCCCAGTCGAACAGCCCGCCGCTGTCAACGAGGCGCTGCGCATCCTCCTGGCACGCGCCAGCGGACAAGTCGACTGAGTTACCCTCTGGCACCAACGGGACGAGGGAGAGCGGCTTGAAGAACGACGAGCGCACCATCTTCGGATGGGCAATGTATGACTGGGCGAATTCGGCCTACATCACCATTTTCGGGGCCGTGATTGGGGCGTTCTTCACCGGCACCATCATGCCGGATGATCGCTACTGGGGCCTTTCTGGCGAAGCGCTGTTCTCGATACTGGTGGGCATCGGCAGCATCCTCCTCATGCTCGCCATGCCGGTGCTCGGAGCGATGGCCGACTATGCGGAAGCCAAGAAACGCTATCTCCGCAGCTTCATGATCCTGGGATCGGCTTTTGTGCTGATAACCCCGTTCATCCCGGACGGCCAGGTCCCACTGTTCTTGCTGGTAACGCTGGTCGGCCAGTTCGGGTTTGTGGCCGCCAATGTCTTCTACGACGGTTTCCTGCCCGAGATCGCCACAGACGAGACGATCGACAAAGTCTCGTCGAAGGGCTTTGCTCTCGGCTATCTGGGTGGCGGCCTCTATCTGGTCGTTGCCCTCGCACTGATCATGTTCTCCAGCGACGAAGCCGGCGCCACGCTCACCGAGAGTCTGGCGGCTCGCATCGGGATCTTCGGGTCGGGGATCTGGTGGATCGGCTTCTCCATATTCTCGCTGAGCCGGCTTCCCGCGGACGGGCCCTCACCCGAGGAGCAGATGTCGCTGGCGGACTATATCGCCATCGGATTCGGGCGGACCGTAAGCACCACGCGCAAACTGAGGAAGTTCCCCCAACTGCTCTTGTTCGTGGTTGCCTTCATCATCTACAACTCCGGTACCGGAACAGTGATCGCCGTCTCCGGGCCCTACGCCGAAGACACATTGAATCTGGAGCTGGAGACGATCGCGCTGGCATTCCTGATCGTGCAGTTCATCGCATTCTTTGGTGCCCTCATGTTTGGCGCAATCGCCGGCCGTACCGGCCCGAAGCGGGCTGTGATGATCACGCTCGTTGTCTGGACGGGCCTAGCGGCCATGGCGTTCTTTCTACCGGAAGGCTCTGCGGCCGGGTTCCTGCTGCTCGCTGCAATCGTCGGGTTCGTCCTCGGTGGGGTTCAGGCGTTATCTCGCTCGCTGTACGGCACGATGATCCCGGAGGAAGCTTCGGCCGAGTTCTTCGGGTTCTTCTCAGTGTTCTCCAAGCTCTCCGGCATCGGCCCACTCGTGTTCGGCGCCATCAGTGCCCTGACAGGATCCGGGCGCACGGCGATCCTGTCGGTCGCTGCCTTCTTCCTCGTTGGACTAGCTCTGCTGGCGCGGGTCGACATTGCAGAGGCGCGAGCATCGCGGGAGCGTTGGTCGTTCGAGGGGGCGCTCACCGAGGCCGATTAGCCGGTGTCGCGATAGAGCCGCGATTCAGGTAGCGTCGCTGCGATGCGTCTCTACAAGACCCTCGCTGTGTTGCTTCTCGTGTTCGCTGCTGCATGTGGCGATCCGAGCGGAACCGCAGACGACGAGCCGACCAGTTCGACCGCTACCACGGTTCCGGTGGAAACAACACTGCCGCCGTCCAGCGTCCCCGAGACCACTGCTCGTGCTCCGGAAACCACTACTACTGCGACTTCGTCCACGACGACCACGTTGCCCTTGGGCTCGCTAGACGATCTCGAGATAAGGGCGGTGGAGTTTGCCTCGGGGTTCACCCAGCCGGTCTTTCTCGCCGCAGCTCCGGGTGGTGGGGATGTCTTCGTCGTTGACCAGCCCGGTGTCATCTGGGTGCTCGGCGAAGAAGAGGTAGGCGTATTCCTCGACATCTCGGCCGATGTTGCATTTGGCGGGGAACAGGGTCTGCTGGGTCTTGCTTTCCACCCGGATTACGCAGCGAACGGCCTCTTCTATGTTCACTACTCGGGCCGCAACGGGGACACGGTCATCGAGCAGGTGACTGCGGTCGGGGGTGTTCCCGATCCTGCCACCAGGTCCGAAATACTGCGTGTCGGTCAGCCGGCCGGCAATCACAACGGCGGCATGATCGCGTTCGGGCCCGATGGCCACCTCTGGATCGGCCTGGGCGACGGCGGGGGAGCGAACGATCAGTTCGGCCAGGGGCAGCGCGCCGACACGCTTCTCGGCGCGATGTTGCGGATCGCAGTTGGTCCGCAAATCGAGGGCTACACCGTTCCGCCCGGAAACCTGGAAGCGGAGGTATGGGCAATCGGGTTGCGTAACCCGTGGCGCTGGGCGTTTGATGGAGACGATCTGTGGATAGGCGACGTTGGCCAGAATCGGATCGAAGAGGTCAGTCTCGTCAACTGGACGGCAGGCAACCCCAACTTCGGTTGGTCGATCATGGAAGGCACGGAGTGTTTCGAGCGGAGTGAATGTGACCGTTCGGGACTGATTCTCCCGCTCTATGAGTATCCTCACTCGGACGGGTGCTCGATCACGGGCGGGGTTGTCTACCGCGGAGCTGCGATGCCCGAGCTGGCAGGGCATTTTCTGTTTGCGGACTACTGCTCCGGCTGGGTACGGAGTGTCGACAAGGCCGGCGATGTGCGGGAATGGCTTCCAGTAGGCAGCATCAGCACGATTACGTCATTCGGCGTCGGATCGGACGGGGAGGCCTATGTGCTCTCGGCCGGCGGAACGGTCTACCGGCTGCAGCGCGCCCCCTAGCGAATCATGGATCGCTCGGTGCTACTCGAGATCGTCGATGCCATCGATCGCAGCGCGAAACGCGGCGGCCTCCGCACGCCGGGTCATGTCGAGCTTGTGAAGTAGGGCGGACACATAGTTCTTGACGGTCTTCTCCGCCAAGCTCAGTTCATCGGCGATCTGCCGGTTGGTCAAACCGTCGGCAATGAGCGACAGCACCCGTCTTTCCTGCGGAGAAAGGCGCCGGAGGCGTTCTGCTAGGTGCGCTTCGGCACCGCCGCCATCGAGCGCTGCCTGAGCCCGGTTGTCGATCACCAGCTCCTCTCCCTGCATGACGCGGCGGATGGTATCTACCAGCGAGCTCAACGCCATTCGCTTGATGACGTAGCCCGACGCTCCAGCCTCGATCGATGAGCGCAGCAGATCCAGATCGGCGTATGTCGTGAACATCACCACCCGAATCGCCGGGTTGGCTTCTTTGATCGTTCGGCAAGCATCGATACCCGAGCAATCGTTGAGCCGGATGTCCATCAACACGACGTCGGGTTGCAGGGTGGCGGCTGCGTCTACTGCCTCCTCGCAGTTGCCGGCCTCGCCTACCAGCGTCATGTCATGCTGGCTGTCTATGAATGAGGCAACGCCCGCGCGCACCACATAATGATCGTCGACGACGAGTACCCGTATTGCCATTGCATGCAAGACCCTACTGCGCCCACGACTCGCCTCGTCCCATCAGAGTATTGCTACTCGTCGATCCAGTCTTCGGGCGGGTACTTGGCCTCGCGGTCGGCTATGCGGCGCGCCATGTAGGCGGCCGCCTCGTTGCGGTTTCGCAGGCCGAGCTTGGCAAGGAGGCGAGAGATGTAGTTCTTGACGGTCTTCTCAGCTAGGAAGACCCGGTCGGCTATCTCACGGTTGGTCAGCCCGTCGGCAATCAGCTCCAAGATTCGGACCTCGCGCTCCGACAACTGGGAGAAGACGGGATCGCCCACGCTCTGACCGCGGATCTGATTGAACAGCTTGGCGGTTGCCGCTGGATCGATAACGGAGGCGCCCTCACACACGGAACGAACTGCGTCGACGATTCGGTCGCCATCTATGCGCTTCACGAGATACCCCGACGCGCCGGCCAAGATCGCCTCGTGCACGGTCTCCTCGTCGACGTGTGACGACAGCATGAGCACCTTGATCTCCGGGAAGCGCTCGACAATGGTGCGGCAAGCAGCGACTCCGCTCATATCCGGGAGCCGCACGTCCATGACGACGACGTCGGGCGAGTCGTACCCGGCGCGCCGGATGGCAGAGGCCCCGCTAGCCGCTTCGCCGGCGACCTCGATGTCATCCTGGGAAGTCAGCAGGGCACGAAGGCCTTCCCGCACGACCGGATGATCGTCAACAACCAGAACTCGCAATTTGAATCCTCTCGCTTCGCACACGCTAACGAAGGACGCAATCGGAAGAATCCGCCCAATCGCCCCACCCCAGGGGCCGTTCGGCCCCAAACCAGTGGACGAGTATCGTGCCCCGCATGGATTCCACGGAGTCACGCGACCGCTTCACCGAGCTGCTCGACGCAGCAGCGCAGGTCTCTGAGCAGGGCGAGCTCCATGGTCTCTTGGAGTCGCTGGTCGAGATAGCAATGGGTCTGACCGGAGCGAGCCACGGTGCTCTGGGAGTCGTTGGGCCCCATGGCTTCCTGGTTGATTTCATCCACCGCGGGATCGACATGGAAACCGCCCAGCGGATTGGTCACCTCCCCTTGGGCATGGGCGTCCTCGGTGCGATTACTCGCGGGGAAACCGTGCGAACCGACGACCTGTCTGCGCATCCGGACTCAACCGGCTTCCCGGTACATCACCCGGCGCTGGGGTCGTTTCTGGGAGTACCGCTGCGCACCCGCACCGAGCTGTTCGGCAACATCTATCTCGCCGACAAGCCCGGTGGTTTCACTGAGGAGGATCAAGCCACCATTGAGACGCTCTCGATTATCGCCGGCTCGGCCGTGGCCAACGTGCGAATCCACCGGAGACTGCGCGATGCCGCCGTTGCAGAAGACCGGGCGCGGATTGCTCGCGACGTACATGACGACATCATCCAGGATCTTTTTGCGGTAGGGCTCTCGCTGCAGGGTCTTGCCGATTCGATGGAGGACATCCCGGAGCAGCAGGACATAGTGCGGACCCAAGTGGCTCGGGTCGACGACTGCATCACATCGCTGCGTCAGTTCATATTCAATCTACGGCAGCCGAGTTCCCATACCCGCGACCTCGAGATCGAGGTGAGCGAGCTCGTGGAGGAGCTCGCCGAGCCATACTCGGCGGAAGTCGAGGTTGCTGTTGACGCGATGGTCGATGGGTTCGGCAATGATTTAGCCGATGCCGTTCTGCACATCATCAAGGAGGCAACCAGCAACGCGCTCCGTCACTCGGAAAGCCCGGTGGTGCGGGTGCTGGTCACAGGTGGCTTCAACAACCTCTCAGTTTCAGTGATCGATCACGGCAGGGGTTTCGATGTGGATGCAGACCACCCCGGGATGGGCTTGTCCAATCTCAGGCAACGTGCGGCCGAGGTCGGCGGTGACCTTGCTGTGCAGAGCAGTGGATCGGGAACAACGGTCACACTGGTTCTACCGATCACCTGAGCACCACGACTCGGTTGAAAGAAAAGGGACCCAAAAAGGGACTTTTCGGGACCTTCGTCCCAGAGTGTCGGGACTATGGGTCCCGACATCTGTTAGCGAGTCGCTCTACGATGGCGCCAGCCGGTGTTGTATGCACGACCGGCGATATGAGCTTGCATAACCGTTGAGTGAGTGGGGAGGACCATGACCAGCGAAGGCGAGAGCGACGGCGCGGTCGAGGCTGAGTTCAAGCCCCGCGGGACCGTTGCGTTTGCGGTTGCTTTTGTGGTGGTGCTGCTGCTGATGTGGTTCAGCATCTACATCATCATGTTGACGCGAGGCACGACGATATGAGCGCTCCAGAGAGTGCCGAGACACTCACGATGCACGTCGATCCAACGGAGCGGGCGTGGATCCGGACTGCGATCGTGATTCTCGTCGTATTCGCCGTGTCGGTCACGATTGCTGGTTTCATGCTCGGTATCCAACTACCGACGACCGAGCAGCGGGTGAACCCCCAGACCGTGCAAAACGCTCTTCCGTGGTCGGAGCCCGGTATCCGTGAGATCGTCGCCGGCGAGCAGTACGACGTTTACATAGTCGCCAAGCGTTTCTTCTACGAGCCCGGTACTTTCGAGGTCCCTGCCGGCGCCGAGGTCACCTTCTACGTGACTGCAACAGATGTGCAACACGGCTTCAAGATCCAGGACACCAACATCAACTTCATGGTGATTCCCGGGCAGGTGTCGACGCTCACGCACACATTCGAAGATCCCGGTACCTATGACTACATCTGCACCGAGTATTGCGGTCTCGGGCATGCGGTCATGTTCGGCTCTCTGACGGTCACCCCGTAGGAAGGAGACAGCGTGGTTACAGAGACAACAGCGGCTCCTGTCTACGAGCTGACCAAGTCGGACAAGCGGTTTATCGGGTGGCACATCCTCTTCGCAGTGGTAGCACTGACGATTGGCAGCCTCTTTGGGCCGCTGCAAGCCCTGCAGCATGCCGGGGTTGATTGGTATCCGAGCATCGATTTTCTCTTCATCGAGGTCAACGGTGTCAACTCCTACTACCAGGGCCTGACGCTGCACGGGGTGCTGAACGCTCTCATCTGGACAACGTTCTTCATAACCGGGTTCTCCACTCTTGCAGTGATTCGGGGCCTGAAGCGGCAGCTAGCGATTCCGCTACTCAATCGAGTCGGATTCTGGATGATGGTCGTTGGCCTCGTGGTTGCTGCCATCCCGTTGCTGGCCAATGACGCCAGTGTGCTCTACACCTTCTACCCGCCGATGGAGGCCGACTCCTTGTTCTACATCGGCCTCGTACTGGTCGTGGTGGGTAGCTGGATCGAGGGTTGGGGCTTCTACGTAACCCTGTACCGCTGGCGCAAGGAGAATCCCGACACCAGAACGCCGCTGATTACCTTGGCCGTCGTCATCAACATGGTGATGTGGCAAATCGCAACGTTGGGGATCGCGGCCGAGGTTCTGGCCCTGATCCTGCCTTGGTCCTTCGGCTGGGTTAGCGGTATCGATCCCCAGCTATCGCGGACGTTCTTCTGGTTCACCGGCCACCCGCTGGTGTACTTCTGGCTGCTCCCGGCCTACGCGTCGTGGTACGGCATGCTTCCCAAGCAGGCCGGCGGCAAGCTGTTCAGCGATTCGCTGGCGAGGTTGGCCTTCTGGCTGTTCCTGCTGCTGTCGGTGCCCCTCGGGTTCCACCACCAGTTTGTCGACCCTGGTGTCCCCGCCGGCTGGAAGTACATCCACTCGATTCTGACCTTTGCGGTCGGCTTCCCGTCCTTGCTGACGCTGTTTACCGTCGTAGCCTCGCTCGAGTATGCGGCGCGGCGCCGCGGCGGCAAGGGCCTTTTCGGTTGGATCAGGAAGCTCCCGTGGGGCGATTCGTCGGTTACCGCGCAGTTGCTGGCGGGAATCCTGTTCCTATTTGGTGGAATCGGCGGTATCGCCAATGCGTCCTACAGCCTCAACCTCGTGCTGCACAACACCACTTGGGTGCCCGGCCACTTCCATCTCACGGTCGCTTCGGCGGTCACCTTGTCGTTCTTCGGTATCTCCTATTGGCTGGTGCCGCACATCACCGGCAAGCCGCTGTGGCGGCCCAAGCTGGCGTTGGCCAGCTCCTGGACGTACTTCGCCGGCATGCTGATCTTCTCGAACGCCATGCACACGGTGGGTCTGCTCGGGGCGCCGCGGCGGACTCCGCTCGGATTGGCCCCGTACGTGCCATCCGAATGGAACGGGCACCTGTTCCGGGTCGCTGTCGGCGGAGCGATCATGTGGGTCGGCTTGATGCTCTTCGTGGTAGTTGTTGCAGTTACCGCCTTCCAGCGGAGGCGGTTCGCTCCGGGCGAGTTTGTAGACGTTCCGGTCGCCGAGTCCGTCGAAGACCCGCAGAAGACCCCGGTGTGGCTGGACCGCTGGAAGCCGTGGCTGGTGGCTACCGTCGTGCTGATAATCCTCGCCTACGGTCCCCAACTGATCGACCAGATCTTCGGCATAGAATCGACCTCCCCGGGAGTGATCCCCTAGGGGCCAGGATCTGAACAGCTAGCGAGAAAGCACCCGTGAGCGAACCGGGCGAGCCCCCGTCGTCGATCGACGGGCCGTCAGTCGACTGGCA
>JASJEG010000217.1 GCA_030064765.1 Acidimicrobiia bacterium
CTTCGGGGACTGAGATGGTGATGCCTGGGGATAACACTGAGATGAGTGTTGTGTTGGGTAAGCCGATCGCGATGGATGAGGGTTTGCGGTTTGCGATTCGTGAGGGTGGCCGCACCGTCGGCGCCGGCCGCGTAACCAGCATCACCAAGTAAAGGCGTGTCCGCCTGTGGCGGACCCGAGGCAGTTTCGCCTGCGGCGAAACGTGCAGCTACACAGAGAAACGAAATAGATGGCTTCTGACAAACGACCTCCGTTGACGATGGCTTGCGAAGAATGCAAGCGGCGCAACTACGTGACAACCAAGAGCAAGACCAACACGCGGGAGCGGCTGGAACTGAAGAAGTACTGCCGCTGGTGTCGGCAACACACGCCGCATAAGGAGACCCGCTAGCTCACCGCTTGAGTGACGTAGAGAACCCGGCGACGTATGTCGCCGGGTTCCTCTGTGAAGACTCGTTTGTTTCAGCCTTCGGGATTGGTCTCCTCGGCGGCTTCCTCCGCAGCGGCGGCTTCCTCGGCGACTTCCGCAACCGGCTCCGCCGGCTTTCCGGCGTCGAGCTTCTCCGAAATGGCCGCAGCGAGACGATCGAGCTGCTCATCCGGGATGCGCCCACCTAGCTTGTTGCCCAGATATTCGCGACGGCCTGCCGCGTCCAAGAGCTCGAGCTGCTGCTTGTGATTCAGGATCGTTGCAACAGCCGCGGCGACCGCTGCGGCCAAGATGACCACCACGAACACTCGGATTCTCAAAACCTTGCCCATTGCGGCTCCTTGCGTTGGTTGTCGAGTACCGACTTGGCTAGCTCGGGATTGTACCCGGGCATGAAGTCGCGAAATCTCCGCATGCGAAGACCCGCATACACGGCAAGTCGCTGTCGCGAAAATCTCTAGGCGCCGTAGCCTCGCCGCGGTACCCTCCGCCCCCATGAGCCTCCAAGAAGTCGCCGGTGCCACCTACGGTCCCTACTCGCTGCGCATTTCGCCCGAGAAGGTTGCCGAATATGTCGCCGCCACCGGCGACGAACCAGACCGTTGGGTCGAGCACGCCCCGCCGAGCTTCGCCGGGGCGCTGCTGTTCGTGGCTGCGCCTCACTTCCTCAGAGACCCTCGAGTGCGACCATATACCGGGGTTCTGGTGCACGTGGACCAGTCGTTCACCTGGCATACCCCACTTGGTGTCGGTACTGAGATCCTGGTCACGGGCAGCGTCGACCAGGTGCGGGAACGCTCCGGCCGGTTCTTTGTGTCGTTCACGGTCACGGTCGAAACAGATGACGGGGACCGACTGCTAGATGCAGCCGCGACATTTCTCATGGGTGAAGGCACTGCTCAGGAGGGTGCACCGGATGATCCCGAGCCGGCGGTGTGGCGGCGGGAACTCAACGACTTACCCTCTCCCCAGCCGTGGCCCGGGGTCAATCCGCTGCCGGGTTTGTCGAAGTCGGCGAGCCGCCTCGATCTCGTCAAGTACGCCGCCGCCTCCGGCGACTACAACCCGATCCACTTCGATCACGATTCAGCGCGAGCTGCCGGGCTTCCCGGCATTGTCGTTCATGGGTTGCTGATGGCGGCCTGGGCCATGCAAGCCGCCGGCGCGGTGAGTGGCCGCCCCGACCCAATCGCCCATACCAAGTTGCGCTTCCGAAACCCGTTGCGTCCTGCCGTGCAGGCAACCGTATCCGGCATGGTCGGTGATGTCGCTCCCGATGAGGAGGATGCCCAGGTAAAGCTCAAGGTCAGCAGTCCCGACCAAGATCTGGTCACCGGGGTGTGTGTCGTCAGGCTGAGTGGGTAACCCGATGACGCAAGGCAGAGTCAGACCAAATGACGGAGAGCTCCTGATTCGGGCCCGGGCCGGGGATCGAGCGGCGTTCTCCGACCTTGTGAGAATTCATCAAGACGAGGTGTACACCTTGGCACTGCGAATGACGGCAGATCGGGAGCTGGCAGCGGACGTATCCCAGGAGGCATTCGTGCGCGCCTGGCGGGCCCTCCCCAAGTTCCGCGGTGATGCGAGGTTCTCGACATGGATGCACCGCATAGTTGTGAACGTGGCATGGACGCAGCGACGCAAGCAGGCCAAACATCGCACCGATCCGATAGACGAGTCGTTCGTCGAACCGGCTGCCGAGTCGATCTCGCCGGAGCGAGCTGCCGAGTCGGCTGCGGTCCAGGGCCGGCTGCGAGCCGCGCTGCAGGCGCTGGCGCTTCCAGTTAGGACCGTTGTCGTACTCAAGGATGTGTATGGGTGGAGCCACGGCGAGATTGCCGAGCACCTGAACATCACCGTTTCTGCCGCCAAGGTGCGCCTCCATCGGGGTCGGCAGCAGCTGCGCACCCAGCTGTGGCCTGAAGTGGAGGTGGAAGCGTGAAAGCTGCCTGTCTCGTAGTGCGTTCTCTGGCTCCCTCGACCGAAGGCGTTCCACCTTCGGGCATGCTTGGCGACCATGTTTCCCGCTGTCTGCGGTGCCAGGCCGAGCTGGCACGGTACAGCCGGCTGCGGCGTCATCTCGGTGCGCTTGCCGATGAAGTAGAGCCCGCCCCGCCGCCACTGGCGACAGACGTCGACCGTGAGGTCGGCAGCGGATCCGATGACACCACTCCGCCAAGGCGCGTTCCCCAGGTGGGTCGCGTCGCAGCGACGGGTGGGGCGGTTGCCGCAGCCGCGGCCGGCGCAGCAGCAGTGATCGTATGGAGGCATTCGAAGGCTGCCGTCTGAAGGGATAGCCGCCCGGGTGTGGTCCAAACCTCTGCGGACAGAGGTCGCGCCTGAATGCAACCCATGCTGGCCTGATTCAGATTCAGGTTTACACTTGGGCTCCTTAGCTCATATACTCCCCGTCGGCCCCAGGCCTATGTTGAGGGGTGTAGCTCCAATTGGCAGAGCGGCGGTCTCCAAAACCGTAGGTTGTGGGTTCGAATCCCGCCACCCCTGCTCACTCAGGAAGGATTGAACGTGAACCGAGAAATGCGGCGCCTCCAGGCGAAGGAGGAAGAGCGCGCCAAGAAGCGACGCAAGGCTGCTCCGCAGCAGCGCAAGCGCGAGCGCACCGGTTTCCGCCAGTTCCTACGCGAGGTTCGTCAAGAACTGAAGAAGGTCGCCTGGCCCACCCGCGAGGAGACCACCACCTTCACCATCGTTGTTCTGGTTGTCACCGCTGTGGTCACGGCCTATACCTTTGCGCTCGACTTCGGTCTCAAGAACTCGATCCTCCGATTGCTCGACGCGGTGTAGCGAATGACTCTCGAGATTCCGGATAGCCAAGAGACATCACCCGAGCCTGCGGGAGAAGAGGCTGCGGTCGAATCGACCGACGCCGAAGTCACTGAGCCCACGGAACCGGCAGTCGCCGAAACCGAAGAGGTAGCCGAGGCGGAGGAGGCGGAGGCAGCCGAGGTGACTGCGTCGCTCGGTCCCGCCAGCCCCTACGATCTACCCGGCGGTTGGTATGTCGTGCATTCCTACTCCGGTTACGAGAAGAAGGTAAAGGCCAACCTCGAAACCCGGGTGAAGTCGATGCACCTCGAGGACCGCGTCTTCGACGTGGTCATTCCCATGGAAGAAGTCGTCGAATTCAAGTCGGGCCGCAAGGTCACAGTCGAGCGCAAGAAATTCCCCGGCTACATCCTGGTTCGTCTCTACATGGATGACGACACTTGGTACGCCGTGCGCAACACACCAGGCGTCACCGGCTTCGTCGGCTCGGGCTCGAAGCCGACCCCGCTATCGCGGCGTGAGGTCGAGCGGATCCTCGGGGTTCGCAAGGAAGAAGAGCCGGGAGTCGAGAAGAAGGAACCCACCTTCAAGCCGGCCTGGGAGGTTGGCGAAACGATCCGGGTTGTCGAAGGGCCGTTCGCCGATTTCAACGGCGTTATCGAAGACATCAACGTCGATCAGTCGAAGGTCCGGGTTCTCGTCGACATCTTTGGACGAGAGACACCGGTCGAGCTCAACTTCGACCAGATCCTCAAATACTGAAACCAAGCGAGGTTTAACCAATGGGCCGCAAGAAGCTGATGACGATGCTCAAACTGCAGATCCCCGCCGGGCAGGCGAGTCCCGCCCCGCCGGTGGGTCCGGCGTTGGGCCAGCACGGAGTCAACATCATGGACTTTGTGAAGGCCTACAACGATGCGACCAGCGGACAGGCGGGAACGATCATCCCCGTCGAGATCTCCATCTACGAGGATCGCAGCTTCACGTTCGTGACCAAGACGCCGCCCGCTGCGGTGATGTTGCGGCAGGCCGCCAAGATCGAGAAGGGCTCACCGGAGCCACACAAAGAGAAGGTCGGCACCGTCACCCGCGAACAGGTCAAGCACATTGCTGAGACCAAGATGGTGGACCTCAACGCAAACGACATCGATGCCGCGATGAAGATCGTCGAAGGAACCGCCCGCTCGATGGGCATCACCGTCGACGGATAGGATTGAGGCGCGGGCCGAATCGGCCTGCGCGCCGGTACCAACCGGTATCGGTATGACAGTGGGAGGGGAGCCATCCCCGCTGACCACGGAGGTAACCAAATGGCAAAGAAGACAAAGAACACCGCCGCCGCCAAGCGGCAATACGACAAGAGCGCTCTCTACGCCCCTGAAGATGCCGTAGGTCTGGTGCGCAGCATGTCGTTTGCCAAGTTCGATGAGAGCATCGACGTCGTGTTCAACCTCGGGATCGACGCCCGCAAGGCCGATCAGCTAGTGCGGGGAACCGTCAGCCTGCCGCACGGTACGGGCAAGGAGATCCGTGTGGCCGCGTTCGTCGGTGGCGAGAAGCTCGCGGAGGCCGAAGAGGCCGGCGCCGACATCGTCGGCGGCAAGGAACTGGCCGAAGAGATTTCAGCCGGCCGCGAGCTGGACTTCGACATCGCGATCGCTGCTCCGGACATGATGCCGCACGTCGGGAAACTCGGCTCGATCCTTGGTCCGCGGGGGCTGATGCCAAACCCGAAGAGCGGCACCGTGACCCCGGATGTCGGCAAGGCCATCAAGGAGTTCAAGGCGGGTCGGGTCGAGTACCGCAACGACCGGTACGGGAACGTGCACGTCCCGATCGGCAAGGTGTCGTTCGAGCCCGGGCAGCTCATCGACAACTTCGGAGCGATTTCCGATGAGATCACTCGGGCCCGGCCGGCGGCGGCCAAGGGACGGTTTGTCCGCAAGGTCACCCTTTCGTCGACGATGGGCCCCGGAGTTCACATCGACCCGGCCAAGGTCGAAGATCTGGTCAAGAGCCTCCGCTAGCCGCAACCACAGAGAGTGGTCGGTTGACGCCATTTGACCACACAACCACTGGATAATCCCAGCGCGCCGCGATATGATCATGTGCACAACTGCATACGGTCATAGATCAACGGGACACCCTGAGGCCGGTGGCAGGGACGATCCACCACCGTTCCGAGGGCGGGTTTCGGCCACTCTGATCTACGCCAGCCCCTACCCTGGTCGTTTGGAGTGGTGCGTGTAGATGGCTTCCTGGCCCGCCGTCTGCCCGAATCCTCAAGAGCGAGCCGCTCTCCCGACCTGGGGTTCCCGTTCTAGACGAAGCGTCCGGATGTCCGGGCGCTTCGTCACTGTCTGCCGGGTTATCTTCTCGGCTTTTGGCGTCCCAAAACGGAATATATTCCGGTTTGGGACGCCAAAACGGTTTGGTCGCCGTCTTGCGAATCGCAATGCCCGCGGTTACTGTCCCCTCCGCACAACCTCATACCTCGACCCAAGACCGCGGGTTACTAAGACCGTTTCGGCGGCGCCAGCGCAGGTTGCTTTTCAACGGCTCCCTCCTGTCTTGGGTGGGAGCTTCTTCATTGGAAGCTTCGGTGGGGAAGGGGCTCTGATGCGCACCCATGCGTGGGACCGGTTCTCGTCGCACGAGACTCGAATCTCATTGCATGGAACAACAGCTAGGAGGAAGACAGATGCCAAGACCGGAAAAGGTCCAGGCCGTCGCCGAGATAAAGGAACGTCTCGAGCAGGCCCAAGCAGTGTTCCTCGCTGAGTACGCCGGTTTATCGGTCAAGGAGCAGCAAACGCTGCGGCGCGGTCTCCGTGAAGGCGGGGCTGAGTTCAAGGTCGTGAAGATGACCTTGGCACGGCGCGCAGCAGCCGAACTGGAACTTGCCGAACTCGATGAGCTT
>JASJEG010000218.1 GCA_030064765.1 Acidimicrobiia bacterium
CCCCCACTTCTCGCCGATTGGTCGATCAGACGATCAACGCGACCACTCGTGGATATTCCAGTACTCAGAATCCCATCCGTTCGGATCGCCGAATCCCTGGATCTCGTTGGAGATCGCTGACACGTTCCCACGATGGATCAATGGGATCGTCGAGCCGCTCTCAATAATGAGATCCTGGAGCTGGTGGACCAGCGGGATGAACTGGGCATCGTCGATGCTGAGCTGCGACACCTCATCCCAGATCGCATCGAACTCCGGCGACTGCATCCGAACGATGTTGTTGGCCGCCGGCCATCCCAGAGCTGCAGTTGGGATCTCCTGAATCCTCCAGAAGCTCAGGTAGGTAACGGGGTCAGGACCCGAGGTCGAGTCGTTCGTGAACATCTGGATGTCCGTGAAGAACTTCCAGATCGAGAAGTCACTAGCGCTCGTTCCGTCGAAGAACAAGCCGGCATCCTGATTGCTCATGTTGGCAACCACCCCGATGTCTTCCCAGTTCTGCTTGATGATGGCCTGATTCGACTGACGGACGGCGTTGGTCGACGTCACATAGTCGAACTCGAGCGGACCGTAGCCCGGAGCCTCGCGCACGCCGTCGTTGTCGGTGTCCAGGTATCCGAGATCATCGAGGATCTGGTTGGCCTCGTCGACGTTACGGGTCAGACACCAGTCGTTGTTGGCCGACGCAAATTCGCCAACCGGCCACATCGTGCAAATCGGGCGACCCGTTGGGCCGTAGCCGACCTGAACGAGCGCATCGCGATCGATAGCGAGCGACAGGGCCCGAGCCAGTTCCGTGTTGTCGAAGAACAACGGGTTGTTGCCCGATCCGTCCTCGACGTACTCGGAAGGCGGGTCAGCATCCGGATCGGTCTGGTTCAGGTTGATGTGCTCGACTGCCGCCGTGAAGGAGGTGACGATCCGGCCGTTGCCGGCGTTTTCCATCGGCAGAAGAATCTCAGGAGCAACCTGCAAGTTCCAGCCGTAGTCGGCCTCGCCGATCTCCAGTACGGACCTTGCCGCTGCTTCGGCATCGCCGCCGCCCTTGATTTGCACAGTCCCGAAGAACGGCTGCCCTTGGTCTACGCCCCGGTAGTTCGGGTTGTACTCGTACAGAACGGTGTCCTCAGGCCGCATCTCAGTCACCATGTAGGGACCAGTGCCGACGGGAGCGAAGTTCTGCTCGGTGCAGGCGCTGGCCTGCTCGCCGACGCACTCCTGGAACTGGGCACGCTGAATGATCGGCTCGGAGTACCCGACGAAGTCGGCATACGGGAACGGCTGCGGCGCCGTGAACGTCACCTTGACCGTCAGGTCGTCAACCGCCTCTACGCTGGCGACATTGGTGAAGTCGCCCGAACACCCGGTCAGCTCGTTCGAGCAGTACTCGTAGGTGAATACCACATCGTCGGCCGTGAAGGGCGTTCCGTCGCTCCAGAGGACGCCAGGCAGCAGGTTCCAGGTCACCGACGTGAAGTCAGCGGCCACGCCTCCGTTGGCAACCGTCGGAACCTCAGTTACCAAGGTTGCGACGACCGTGCCGTCAGGGCCATACCGGGCCAGCGGCTCCAGCACAATCGAGCTGGCCAGCAGGTCCTTCGTGCCGGACGAAAGCAATCCATTGACCTGTGAGGGCGCCTGCCACTGCAGGAGCAGCAGTTCCCCACCCTGACCGGCGTCCGACGCTGGGGCGGCGGTCGTCGTAGTGGTGTCATCGGTGCCGCTGTCGGCAGCCGTGGTCGTGGTGGCGCTATCGGCCGCCGTCGTAGTTGTAGTGTCGTCAGCGTCGTCATCGCCGCACGCCGCCACCAACATGGCGAACGCCGCAAGCAACGCTACGAGCTTGATCGGTCTCATGTGTTTACCTCCTAGAGTCGGCCCAAGGGGCCCGACATCTGCGGGACGTTACCACTCGGCAACCATTCGGGTAACCCGGGGCCTACCAGATTCTGGGACAGAACGCCTCCTGTTCTTCACTGTGCGAAATGGCATGCCACCCAGTGGTTGGGTCGCAGCTCTCGCCACTCAGGGATTTCTGCCGAGCACCGTTCCTGGGCAACGGGGCACCTCGTGTTGAAGGGACAGCCCGGCGGGGGGTTGGCCGGACTGGGAATGTCGCCTTCGAGGATGACGCGCTGCCTGTCGGCCTCCACGACTGGGTCGGGGACCGGCACGGCTGACAGCAAGGCCTGGGTGTACGGATGCTTCGGATGGTTGTAGAGCTCCTCGACCTCGGCCAGCTCCATTATTCGGCCCAGGTAAAGCACCGCCACGCGGTCGGCGATGTGGCGGACCATCGACAGGTCGTGTGAGATGAAGAGGTAGGTGAGCCCGAGGGTCTTCTGCAGGTTCTCGAGCAGGTTGACGATCTGTGATTGGATGGACACGTCGAGGGCGGCGATCGGCTCGTCGCACACGATGAAGTCCGGATTGAGCGCCAGCGCCCGGGCGATGCCGATGCGCTGGCGTTGACCGCCCGAGAACTCGTGCGGATAGCGATTGGCGTGGCCGGGCTCGAGACCGACCAGGCTCAAGAGTTCATCGATCCGTTGCTGGCGCTCCTCACGGCTCCCGGTGCGGTGCTCGCGAAGCGGCTCCCCAATGATCGACGCCACGGTCATTCTCGGATTGAGGCATGCGTGCGGATCCTGAAAGACCATCTGCATCCGAGGCCGGATCTTGCGCAGCTTCTCGCCCGTAGTCGCGGTAAGTTCCACCCCGTCGAAATCCACTACGCCTTCGGTGGCCTCGTCCAGTTGCAGCATGACCCGCCCAATCGTGGACTTGCCGGACCCGCTTTCCCCGACGAGGCCGAGTGTCTCTCCCCGCTCGATATGAAAGGTCACGCCGTCGACCGCCTTGACGGCTCCGACTTGGCGGCGCCACAACCCGCCAAGAATGGGGAAGTGCTTCTTAAGCCCTTCGACCTTCAAGAAGACGGGTCTGTCGACGCTGCTGTCCTCGACCGGAGCCGCCACTTCACCAGACATGACGTGGCCCCTCCTTGTCGATGTCATACCAGCAAGCGACAGACCGGTCGGTGGAGACCGTGATCAGCGGTGGGTTCTCTTGCAGGCACCGGTCAAACGCATAGGGACAGCGAACTGCAAACGTGCAGCGCTCGGGTTCGGCGTAGAGGGCGGGCGGCGCCCCCGGGATGCTCACGAGCTCCGATCCCTTCTGATCGACTCGGGGAACGCTGTCGAGTAGCCCGATGGTGTAGGGATGCTTCGGCGAAGCGTAGATCTCTGCGACCGGCCCTTCCTCGACGATCTGGCCGCCGTACATCACGATGACCCGGTCGGCCAGTCCGGCGACTACCCCCAGGTCGTGGGTGATCCACACCACGGCGGTCCCGAGCTTCTCGCGGAGATCCTTCACGAGTTCGATGATCTGAGCCTGGATTGTGACGTCGAGGGCGGTGGTGGGCTCGTCGGCGATCAGGATGTTTGGGGAGGCCGCCAGCGCAAGCGCAATCATGACCCGCTGTCGCATCCCACCGGAGAGCTCGTGCGGGTACGACTTCAACCGTTGCTCGGGAGACGGGATCCCGACGAGTTCGAGCAGCTCGATTGCTCGGCCTTCCCGTTCTTCCTCTGCCATGTCGGTGTTGACTTTCAACCACTCAGTGAGTTGATAGCCGATTGTCAGCACAGGATTGAGTGATGTCATCGGGTCCTGGAATATGAATCCGATGTGGTCGCCGCGAATCGAGCGAAGGTCATCCAGCTCTAGACCAAGCAGGTCGATTTCGTCGTAGATTGCCTCCCCGCCGACGATCTTGCCCGGCGGCATGGGAATGAGGCGCAGCAGCGACATCATCGTCACGCTCTTACCCGAGCCGCTCTCGCCGACCACGCCGAGGAACTCGCCCTTCCTCACAGAGAAACTCACGTCGTTGACGGCGTGCACGACCCCGTCCTGGGTTTCGAATCGGGTCGTGAGACCCGAGACCTTGAGCACTGTCTCCACTGCGGTCATGGGCTTCTCGTTGGTCTGATAAGGGCGGTCATGGTAATTGTCCAATTCGGCGACTCCGCCGTATCGACACACCTTGCCCCACGGTTGCGCACGTCGAACCTAGCCGAAGGCGGACTGAACGTCTATCACGCACCCCTGCGAGACCCGCGATCTGCTCGGCAAGAACGTTCCTGGCGTCTTGCTGACCGTTCCACTAGCGGGCAGCTGAGTGGATAATGGTGGTATGAGCGATCGACCCGGAGAGTGGGAAGACCTCGAGGCGTGGGAGGCCGAGTTCGAGGATCATGAAGACGGTGCCAGGCGCAGCCGTCGGGGACTCATCTGGATTGCCCTCGGGGTCATCCTCCTAGTTCTCATCTGGTACGTCTGGCTGGCAGCACTGTTGAACCCGGACAACTATCGACTCCCGGTGGACCCCACACCTCCCGTCACCCCTTGGGAACAGGGCGCAGCGGAGTTCGGTCTCGACGAAAGGGATGACGTCGGGAGTTTGATCACCAGGGGCTTCTTGGCGCAGATTCCTCCTGCGACGACGGAAGAACCAGACCTCCGGATTTCCGGGGGGAGGGCTGATGTGATTGCCAGTCAGTCTGGAGACTCTTCGAGCTGGATGGCGCTCTGGATCGGCGGTCACCTGCTACTCCAAGCAGTCGGTCTGGTTGTGATTGCCCGCAGGCGGCACACGATGGGAACCCGCCATGTAGTGAAATGGACGCTGCTTCTTCTGTTCGTACCAATTGCCGGAGTGCTCGGCTTCTACTTCTACCTTCTCGAAAGCAGCATCCAACGTGGCGTGGCGGGCCGCCAGGAAGAAGCCGCGCCCTTCTTGCGAAGCCCCGCAAGGTGAAACGCCGACTGGGGAAGGCTTGCCTTGGGTCCACAGGAACCGATTGCGAGCCCGCCGGCCGGTTCCCTGGTGACCTCAGCCAATCGCGGGTGAATCCCCGCACATGTAGTCGATGACGTCGGCGGCGGTATAGAACTCGTCGGCTCGCTGCCGGCTCATCAGCTCGCGCACACCGCTGAAATCCGATCCGGCGGTAACGAGCGGTGGTTCCTCATAACCGTTCTTGGCCCGGTATTGAGCCAGCCCGGCTGTCGCAAATAGCCCGTTGCAAAGGCACAGTCGTCCGTCCGTGTTTGCGGCCCTGCCGCCCTTGACGTCGCTGTAGGCGCGGAAGGGTTCGGCAGGGCAGCGATATCCGATGGAGCCGCTGTCGGTCTTGTATGGCGTGCGGAGTGCCCCCAGGTCACATACCCGTTGCCGGTCCGCGTACACGTTCTGGTCCGAGAGGGTTCCTTCCACCTGAGCGATGCGGAAGGGAAAGCCGGTCGGCGAGGCGCGCCAATCCGACCGGACCTGGACCGCCCCTTCGCTCGCTTCGGCCAGAATCTGACGCTTCAGTTCTGGGACCAAGCCCGACTCTCTGCTGAAGGCGAAGGCGGTGCCGAGCTGAACTCCGGCAGCCCCTTCCGTGAGCGCTTGCCGAAGACCTTGTGGGGTACCGAAGGATCCGGCGAGCCAGAACGGCAGACCGATCTCTCGCAACTGGGCAAGGTCAACATCGTCTCGCCCGTCATAGATCGGTTGGCCGAGGGCGTCGGTATTACGGGGACCGCGCGGCGGTGCGTTGTGACCACCGGCGGACGGCGCTTCCACGATGAACCCGTCCGGCGGCTCGGGCAGACCGGCAAGGCCGGCAGCGAGGTCGACGGACGATACGATCGCCAGGAACTCCGGCCGCTCCACCTCGGGCGAGCTTCCCTCGTGGAGATCGGCTGGGTTGAAACGCACCTCGACGTCGCCGTCTGCGGAGGTGAGGCCTTGAACCCGTAGCGGAAGACCTACTGCTTCGTGGCGGGCGAGGCGAGTGACGATATGGGGAATGTCCTTCGGGTTGCCCGCACCGACGATCACGTAGTCGACTCCGGCCAACATTGCTCCGTAGATCGAGAAGGGGATTGGCATCTCGATCTTCCGCAGGTAGTTGATGCCAACGGGTCCGGTGTGGCCTTCTTTGGCGAGAAACACCTCGACGAAGTTGGCGGCAACGGTCAGCGCCTGCAGTTGCAGGTCGGGATTGACGGTGAAGGAGCGCACGTTCTTGAACGG
>JASJEG010000219.1 GCA_030064765.1 Acidimicrobiia bacterium
AGCAACATCGAGTCAACCCCCGACCGATGTCCACGAATATGACTACCGAGGTGGCTCGGAGTTCGAGCCCGGTGTGGTCGAGGACCTCGAAGGGCTCCACAGGGCGTTTAGCCGCGATCTATCGCGCCAGCTGAGCCAGCTGCTGCAGGTGACCGTTCCTGTGAAGCACCGCAGCACGGACGAAGTCCCCTACAGCTCCTACGTCCGCTCGCTTCCCTCACCGACTGTTCTCGGCGTAATAGGGATGGCCCCGACGGCCGGCCGTGTCGTGATCGACATACCGAACCATCTCGGCTTCGCCGCCCTCGACATTCTCCTCGGAGGCTCCGGGCGGCCTACCGGGTTCCGCCCCTTCACCGATCTGGAGGGATCGATCCTCGCCATGGTGCTAAGCCCGGTAGCTGCGGGCATCAACGCAGCCTTTGAACCGGTCACCGCTATGGGGGCGGAGCTGCAGGCAATCCAGGCACACCCGAGCATTGCCGGCCTCTTCGAACCGGAGGAGCCAACGCTCGTGATGTCGTTTGACATTCGCATCGAGACCCTGCAACCAACCGAGGGGATTCTGAGCTTGTGCTACCCCAAGAGCGCACTCGAACCCCTGCTGGCGCCAGCGGTTGACGAAGAGATAGAGATCGAAGTCCAGGCTCCGGTGAACCCCGAGCTGTTCGATCCCCTGTCAGCGGTGCCGATCGATGTGGTGGCACGGCTCAACGCCTCACCGATTTCCCTGCTGGAGCTATCCGAACTCCAGCCCGGCGACGTCGTACTGCTCAGCCATCGGGCAAGCCAGCCGGTCACGGTCTCGGCCGGGGGACACGACCTACTCGAGGCCAACGTAGGGCAGTACAACAACAACGTTGCCTTGAGCATTACGAAATGGGTGATGTGACATGAAAGGAAATGGTGTCGTCGACTCGGTGGAGCTCGAAGTAGCAGTCGAGCTGGGCAACGCAACCATGACCGTCGATGATCTGCTTCGTCTGGCGGAAGGCAGCGTCATCGAACTGAAGAAGCCGGTGGGCGAAGAAGTAGAGATGCTCGTCGGCGGCTCCCCGGTTGCCAAGGGTGACGTGGTCGTTGTCGACGGGGCCCTGGGATTCCGGGTATCCCGCATGATGAGCCCGGACGAGGGTTGCGGAGACGCAGCACCCACATGAGCAACACCCTTATGAGCTACGTCACGTAGCCGACTGAACAGTCAGGCCAACCACGGAAGGTGAGCCGAATTGACTACAGCAACCGAAACACCGCCCCAAGCCACGGACGAGGCACCTGAGGCCGCAGCGCCGGCCGCACCTGCAATTCCCGAACGGGATCGCCCGCGCAAAGTCGTATATGGAGTCAGCTTGACCGACTCCAGCCTCAATCGGATGCGAGATTGCGGATTCCTCGACGTGATCGACGATCCCGAGCGAATCGAGGACGCAGACGTGGTTGCCGTGTCGACTCGGATCCCACCCGGGCGCACCGTCAGCCGGGAGGACTTCAACGCCAAGCCGGGTGTGCCGATCGTGGCGGTGTGCCACGCCGGAGGGGAGGCCGTCGCCGTCGAGCTGATGCGTGGAGGCTTCTCCGGTGTGATTGCGGAAGGCAACGAGCCTGCCCTCTACAGCTTCATCGACCCGGAAGACTTCACCGAATCGATGGTGGAGACCTATGTCGAGAACGAAGGAGCGAGCGGGGCGGCGGGAGGAAATGTTGATCCGGTAACCGGTCTGCGCAATGCCGCGGCCTTCGAAGCGGACCTTTGTGATCTGTTGGCGGCCAGCGCCACCCCGGTGCTGTTGATGTTGCGGTTGCGCAACCTCGACACGGCGCGCCAGCGCACCGACCCGCTAACGGTGAACGTGTTACGCCGCCGCCTGGCGGACGCCTACGAAGACGCGGCGCGCCGCTACGCCGCCGAGACCTATGCGGTAGACCGCAACACATTCGCCATCGTGGACTCGCGCCTGGTGATCATGGAGCTACGCACCTTCGCCGAGAACCTGATGCGGGTCACCGAGTCCTATGCCCCGGCCGGTGTTCCCATGGTGTTGGCCGTTGGTGCGGTCGACTGCGGAGAGGTCATGGACCTCGAGGCCGTCCTGCAGCAGGCGGAACAAGCGGTCGCAGCAGCTTCCCATGCCCCGGCAAGCGCATTTGTCAGAGGCGCAGAAGCGGCGATGCTGCTGGCTTCGGTGACCGAGATGCAGGTGGCCTCTCGCCTGGCAGCGCAGGTCGACGAACTCCTCCCGTATCCCGACGGCCACTACTCCAGGGTGACGACCTTGGCCGGCCGCATCGGCGAGGAGTTGGGGATGAAGGGCAAAGAACTGGCAGGACTGAAGCTTGCGGCGCTGCTCCACGATGTTGGCCGGGCGGTCGCTCCCGATGAAGGCGAGGATCCTGACGACGTTCTGCAGGATGCGGCTGAGCGCGCCGGGCGCTACGCACTGACGTCGGGCGGCGAGGATGTCGCGAAGGCCGTGCAACACCAGCGCGAGCGTTGGGATGGCGAGGGTCCGGAGGGGATCGCCGCTGAAGAGATACCCCTCTTCGCCAGGATCATTGCGATTGCCGATGCGATCGACATCTGGATGCGACCCGCACCCGACGAGTCGGCGCTCGGCTCTGTAGCTGTGGTGGAGAAGCTGGAGGAAGAGTCCGGAAGCCGCTTCGACCCGACTATCGCCAAGCTGGCGGCCGGACTCCTGTAGGAGCCAGATCGGGTCGGCCGACGCGTAGCATGGCTGGGTGCAATCGATCGACGAGCTACTGACATCTCTGAGTCTCGAGGAGAAGGTTGCACAACTATCGTGCGCCGGCCGCTGCTATGAACTCGCCGAAGTGGCGGGGGACGAGCCAGACCTCGATGCCCTGCTGAACCGTTTCCCCCATGGAGTCGGACAACTCGGCCGGCCCAGCATGGGGCGCAGCCGCGATGGCACCGAGCGCCTGACGACTCAACTGCAAGCGGCGTTCCGCGACCGTACCAGGGCGGGTATCGGAATCCTCTTCAACGAAGAGGGCGTGCACGGGTTGATGGGAGGCGAAGCAACCGTGTTTCCCGCTGCCCTCGGGCTGGCCGCGTCCTGGGATCCGGCTCTCGTGGAGGCGGCGTATGCCGCAGTGGCTGCAGAGTGTCGGGAGCGCGGCAGCAACTACGTGTACGCACCGGTGCTCGATCTGGCGCGGGATCCGCGATGGGGTCGCATCGAGGAGACATTCGGTGAGGATCCATACCTGGTTGCCACGATGGGAGTCGCCGCCGTGGTTGGGCTGCAAGGAAAGGGTGACCGAATTGCGCCCGACCGCGTGCTGGCGTGCGCCAAGCACTTCTTCGGGCACGGAATACCTCAGGCCGGTTCCAACGCCGGCCCCGTTGCCCTGGGGGAACGGGAGCTGCGCCGTGATCACCTCATGCCATTTGCGGCGGTGATCCGGGAAGCGAACGTTGGCGCCATCATGGTCGCCTATCACGAACTCGATGGCATCCCCATGCACGCCAACTCCCGATGGGTTTCGGAGGTCCTCCGCAACGAACTCGGATTTGCCGGCATGGTGTCCTCCGATGGATTTGGCGTACCTCAGCTGGCAACCGTGCATCGGGTTGCAGACACCCCAACCGATGCAGCCCGGCAGGCGTTCACTGCGGGGATCGACTGTGAAGTACCCGAACCGGTTGGTTCAGCCGCACTCGTAGAAGAAGTACGTGCCGGGCGGCTTTCGGTCGATGTGATCGACCGGGCGTGCCGCAACGTCCTCAACGCAAAACACCGACTGGGACTGCTCGCCCCGAAGGGCTCATCCGAACCGGGGACATATGTGGTGGAAGTCGACCGCAGCGAACACCAAGCACTCGCTCTCCGCGCGGCCGAGCAGGCTGTCGTGCTGCTCACCAACGACAATTCGCTACTGCCGCTCGATGTTTCCCCAACGGGCACGATATTGGTGTGCGGTCCCAATGCCGCCGGCGCCCACTTTGGTGGCTACACCGATCCGGACGCTGCAGGAGTATCGATACTCGAAGGGATGCGCGCTCGCTTCAAGACCTCGACCGTGGCATACCGGGAGGGCTGCCGCATCACCGAGGAACCCGCTACCGCGGCGACCTGGTGGCAGGATGAGGTCCGCCTTGCCGATCCCGCAGCGGATGACGACCGCATCGCCGCCGCCGTTGCTGCTGCGGCAAACGCCGATGTCGTCGTTGCAGTCATTGGGGGCAACGAAGCGACCCACCGGGAGGGCTGGTGGTTCGATCACCTCGGCGATCGCAGCGACCTGACAATGGCTGGCCGGCAAGAGGAACTGGTCGAGCGCATCGCAGCCACCGAAACACCCACTGTGGCTCTGGTGATCAGCGCAGGGCCGGTGGATCTGCGACGGGTCGTCGCCGCTGCCGATGCGGTCGTCTGGAGCTGCTACCCGGGTGAACTCGGCGGCGAGGCGATTGCGCGGATCCTGGCGGGTGATACGGATGCGGCGGGTCGGCTCCCGGTCACGTTTCCCCGCTCGACCGGACAGATTCCGATCTACAGCGGCCGCCAGCCATCCGCAGGCAGGGGCTATCTGCACGGCGATGCGGCGCCGCTGTTTCCTTTGGGGCACGGACTGTCGTACACGACGTTCGGGCTCGACTCGGTCCGGGTGGCGACGTCGCAAGTCACGGTCGACGACCTCGCCGCCGGCGGCAACGTCGTAATCGAAGTCACCATCACGAATACCGGCGCCAGGTCCGGATCCGAACTGATTCGCGTTCACGTTGACGATCTCATAGCGTCGGTGGCGCAACCGCAACGACTCGCCGGGTTCTGCAGAGTCGAGCTAGAACCGGGCGGTTCGACGACTGCTGAGTTTCGGCTCGATGCCGCCGCCTTCACCCTCCTCGACCAAAACATGCAAAGCCGCATCGAACCCGGGGAGTTCATGGTTACGGTCTACGCCGGGGACCAACGCAGGAACGTGATGATCCAGGTGGGTGACGGCAGCTAGCCACCCAACCCGATGATGACCGGGCCGTCTCCGACCAGCAGATCGGGTATGACGAGGTCACCACCGCTATCCCGGGCGGTCAAGGTCTGCTGCACCCCAGCGACGACATCGAACCCGGTGGCTACTTCGCCGCTCATACCGGGGAAGGTCAGCGTGGCTGCAGTCCCGTTCGCGTCGTCGGAGGCGATCCGGTCGATCCACAGCGCCAGCATTTGGCGACCGTGTGCGGTGGTGAACCCAAACGTTGCGATGTCGCCGGCTTCCGGATTGATCTCAACTGCGATGTCGGCCGGCCTCGTCCCCGCAAGAAGCGTATGTAGTCGGCTGAGAGTGGCGAAGGTGACCGGGCCGGTCGTGTCGCGGTACGTCTTGTAGGACGTGCCGACATCCATGCCGAGGTGCAACAGCAGAGATCGGGCGTAGTACTTGGCGGTTTGCAGATCGGACAGCGGCGGCTCAGGGCTAGGACAGCCGGCGTCGTAAGCACTGGAGCAGAAGGTGATCTCGGTGCACCAGAACTCCCCGGCAAAGCCGTTGGCGTCTGCCTTGGCCTTGATATCCGCAACGATGGTTGCGTAGTCGTCGTAGTACTGCCCGACGGGATCGGCGCCCGGGATCACGTTGTAGATGCCATGCCACTGGATGACATCGAATTCACGGAGCACGTCCGATTCCAGCAGCGCCGCCATGTAGTCGCGAGCGTGAAAGAGCACGACAGGGGCGATGGCGACTTGCGCATCAGGGTCGATCTGCCGCATCACCGGGATGACTCGCTCTGCAAGAGCGATGTAGTCGGTGGGCTCGATACATTTGATCCCACCGCCGCCGCACGCGTCGGGCTCGCTCCAGATCGTGTAGTACTGAATGCGGCCCCGGTAGCGCTCCACGATTCCGCTCAGGTAGTCGATGAAGTCCGCAACCTGGTCCTCACTCTGGAATCGCGGAGTCTCCAGTTGCTCGCCTGTTGCGTGCCCTTCCTTGTCCCAGAAATGAACCATGTAGTCGACGGCGATCCCGCGATCGTTGAGGTTGTCGATCAACCTGTCGAAAGCGGGATCCATCTCGGTCTCGGAGTACGACCAATCGACCGGGTACTCGATGTCGCTGTACGAGA
>JASJEG010000025.1 GCA_030064765.1 Acidimicrobiia bacterium
TTGCACCACGAGACCGGTTTCGACTGTTACCGGCTTGGTTGCTCCGGACACTCGATCACCTTTGACGCCCGGCTCGGCGTACGTGACTTCGAGCTCGACAGACGCCTGCAGGTCGATGCCGATCGGATTCGACTCGAAGATCGGGAGCTGCACCTCCATCCCCTCACGGAGGAAGGAGGCCGCGTCGCCGATCAGCTCGGCGGCGACGGCCATCTGTTCGTAGGTCTCCGCGTCCATGAAGTGGAACCCCATGTCGTCTTTGTAGAGGTACTGAAAGGCGCGGCGATCGATCTTGGCGTCCTGGACGTTTTCCCCGGCACGGAAGGTCCGCTCAACGAGTGAACCGGTGTCGAGGTTCTTCAGCTTCATCTTCACAAAGGCCTTGCCCTTGCCCGGCTTGGTGTGCTGATACTCGACTACCTGAAACAGTCCGTCGGGCAGGTTGAGGGCCATACCCGGTCGTACGTCGTTTGTGGAAATCATGCGTCCAAACCCTTGTCCGATTGTGTGAGCACACGGTGTCCGGAGTCCGTAACCAAGACCATGTCCTCGATTCGAACGCCGCCGAAACCCGGAACGTACACGCCCGGCTCGACAGTTACAACATGGCCTGCGGTGAGCACGTCAGTGGACTTCCGCGCAAGTCGGGGAGCTTCGTGGATCTCGAGCCCGACCCCATGCCCGGTGCTGTGAACAAACTGGTCCTCGTATCCGTACTCGCGAAGGACCTTGCGACACTCCTCGTCGACGTCGTGACCGGTGACTCCCGGGCGGATAGCCTCGATTCCCGCCTCTTGTGCTTGGAGCACCGCCTCGTGCATGCGACGGATCTCCCGATCCGGTTCGCCCTCTAACCAGATCGTTCGCGACATGTCCGAGTGATACCCGTTGATGGTGCAGCCGTAGTCGAGGAGGAGCAGGCGATCATCGACGGCGTCGTCTGCCGAAAGGTGATGCGGAAGCGCGGCGTTGGCGTTGGCTGCAACGATCGGGGGCCATCCTGCCTGGGTGCCGCCCGCCTGCCGCATGGCATCGATCAGCCCCCACCCGAGCTCTTGCTCGGTCACAGCTTCCTTCGCCAGAGTCCGTACCCGGGCAAACGCCTCGTCACCCGCCCGTGCTGCTGCGCTGAGAGACTCCACCTCAGCCTCATCCTTGATCTCCCGCAGCCCTTCGACAACTCCCTTGGTTGGCGTCAGCCCGGCGTCAACACGACTCTTCATCGCGTGCACAAAGGACCAGCGCACATCCTCTGCCTCCAAGCCGACCCGTTCGTGGCCGTCGAGCTGCTCGGCAAGCACCGTCTCGAGTCCGCTTCGGTAGGCGACCAGCTCGCCCCCTTCGATTCCGGCCATGAGCCGCTCCCCCAGCCCGGCGTACCGGCCGTCCGTCATGAAGACAAGACGGTCCTGCGTGACCAGGACGATTGCGCTACTGCCGGTGAAGCCTGTCAGGTAGCGGATGTTCGGAAGATAGGTGACCAGCAGCGGATCCTCGAGCCGCTGCCGGAGCCGGGCAATCCGATCGTTGTACACGTTGATTCCTCACTAGAAGTTTGCCTTGCGACGATACACGTCGCCCTGCACCGGAGTGTGTTAGGAGCCCGCAACTCCTATCTCCCGTAGACCCAGATGGATGTTCTCGGCGGACACGTGCTGCACGACGGGATCGCCGAAATCCCGCAGCAGGATCATGCGCAGGCCGTCCCGATCCCGCTTCTTGTCCCGTGCCATCAGGTTCATTACTTCATCTGGGTTCACTGCAGGAGCCACGGTGGGAAGACCAATCCTCTCGAGCACTGCACGCTGCCGGCCCTCTCCCTGGAATCCGAGCACTTCGGCGGAGACTCGGCCGGCGGCGACCATACCGATGGAAACGGCATCGCCATGCGCGATGCCGGCGGCGACCTCGATGGCGTGCCCAATGGTGTGCCCGTAGTTCAGGATTGCCCGCCGACCACCTTCGCGGAAGTCCTCCGTAACAGTTTCGACTTTCACCTCGATTGCCGCAGGCACAACGTCATCCAGGGCAGTGTCGATGCCATCCGCTTCATACGCAGCAATGATCCGCTCGTCGGCGATGAATCCGGCTTTCACCGTCTCTGCCGCTCCCTCGCGTCGCAGTTCCAGGGGAAGCGCATCGAGCAGATCCAGGTCAACAACGATCCGGAGCGGGTGACGAAATGCTCCGACGAGATTCTTGCCGTCGACGTTGATACCGGTCTTGCCTCCGATAGCCGCATCAACGGCTCCGAGCAGAGTCGTCGGCATGTAGACGACTTCTACACCGCGCAGGTAGGTAGCAGCTACGAAGCCTGCGACATCGGTGAGAGCTCCGCCGCCGATCCCAACCAGTAGCCCGTCACGGGTGAAATCGATTGCGTTCAGCCAGCCGTACGTTTCGCCAACGACCGCCAGCTCCTTGGCCGCGTCCCCATCAGGAAGCACCCGCAGTTCCGCGACGGCACCGGTCGCTTGCTCCAACTCTGCGATCATTCTCTTTACGCGATCCGCCACTGAAGGCTGGGTGAGCACTGCGATACGGGAGCTATCTGTCGGAATGAGCGATTGATGGCTCGCAATGCCGCGGCCGGCCGTGATGGTGCATCGTCGGCCGTCTGCACCCTCGATGTGCCACTGCCGGAGCCGGGCGGATGCAGTTCCCATCAAAACTCTGCGATGCGCTTGCGGTGAGCGGCAGCAGCAGCCCGCAACTCGGCAACATTATCGCCACCGTACTTACGAAGAACCTCGCGGGCGACCGTATACGCCACCATCTGTTCGGCGACTACGCCCGCCGCCGGCACAGCGCAGACGTCGGAGCGCTCCCGAAAGGCCTTCTCCGCCTTCTTGCTGTCGATGTCAACGGAGTCCAGCGGCCGCATCACCGTCGAAATTGGCTTCATGGCGGCACGTACCCGAATCACATCCCCGATGCTCATGCCTCCTTCGATGCCCCCCGCAAGGTTGGTCTTGCGGTAGAAGGCCTCTCCATCGTGGTAGATCTGATCGTGTGCGTCTGATCCGGAGAGCCCGGAAACGGTGGAGGCATCCCCGATCTCGACACCCTTGATCGCCTGGATCGACATCACAGCTCGGGCCAATTCAGCGTCGAGTCGCCTGTCCCAGTGAACATGGGAACCGATACCGACCGGCAGTCCGTAGACAAGCACCTCGACGGCGCCGCCCAACGTGTTGCGGTCGGCTTTGGCCGTCTCGATTTCGCGAACCATTGCAGCCGCGGCGTCAGCATCGAAAACGCGAACCTCGGAAGCATCGACTGCGTCCTGGTCTCGCGGACCGGGCAGCGCATCAGAGGTGGTGGTCACCGACCCGATCGCCACTACATGGCTCACGACGGATACGTCCACCGCAGCGAGGACCTTCTTAGCAAGACAGCCAACGATGGTGCGCGCTGCGGTCTCCCTCGCCGAGGCCCGCTCCAGAATGTTGCGCGCATCGCGGGTGTCGTACTTGATCATCCCGGCCAGGTCTGCATGGCCGGGGCGCGGCGTCCGCAGCGGCCGCTTGCTTTCTCCGGGGGACGCCGACATCTCCTCCTGCCACTTCGGCCACTCCGTGTTACGGATCAGGACCGCAACCGGACTGCCCAGCGTCTTGCCGAAGCGCACGCCGCCGAGGATTTCGAGATCGTCCTTTTCGAGCAACATGCGCCGGCCCCGGCCGTAGCCCAGACGCCGGCGTCCCAGTTCGGCGCTGAAGTCCGCAGCGGCGATCTCGAGTCCTGCAGGGAGGCCCTCAACGATGGTTACAAGGCCCGGCCCGTGTGATTCTCCGGCAGTCAGGAAACGCAGCATGGGGGCGATAGTAGGCCTGTCGGACGCGAGCGGTGACTAAACGAGCGAAGGGCCCGGTAGGCCCTTCGCTCAAAAGGGGTTGGAATCGGCTAGCGCCCTATCCCGGTGACGATTCCCCCCACCCAGGATCACCACACCCCCGTGTGCATCCGGCATACCTCGCGGCACCCCGGACATGACCATCCTAGAACGACGCTCAAAGCGCCCCAAGTACCAGATCGAGTCAGGCTCCCATATACCAGTCGGCGATCTCCTGGCCCCACACCAATGCCACCCAGGCTCCAAACACCAGATAGGGGCCGTAGGCGAACTTGGCTTTGCGGCCTTTGCGACCAAGCACCAGCAGCAGCACAGAAGCGACCCCTCCCAGGAGAATCGAGCCGATGATCCCGACCAGCAGGGCGCTCCATGAGGCGAAGGCCAGCATGAGGCCAAGCAGGAATGCGAGCTTGACGTCTCCCATCCCGAAGCCGCCACGGGCAACGATGGCGACCAGCAGGAGGAAGGCGAAGTAGCCGAAACCTCCGGCGGCCGCTCGCAGCAGATCGCCGCCGGTCCCTTCCACCAGCGCTCCCAACACGAGCAGAGCAGCGGTCACTCCGATCGCCGGGAACAGCACGCGATTGGGTATCAGCTGGTGATCGAGGTCGATGAGCGCCAGCCCCAGTGTTGCGGCGGTGAACACAAGCAGAGCCGGCAGCAGCGCCCAACTATCGAATGCGTTGGCAACTATCCAGCCGTAGGCAACCCCGACGCAGGCGGCTGCGATCCACCACCACTGGGGGCGCGGCCTGGTCTCCAATTCCATCCTGCCGGGCACTATCTGGGCGAGACGGATCGCAACGACCGAGCAGAGTGCGCCCCCAACCGCGCCTGCGATCTGCAAAGGAACCGAGGCGTATGTCTCGAATAGCGTCATCTTCGAGTACTCGTCGCACTACGTGCCCGCTTTAGGAGTTCTTGTTCGGCGGCGTTGCGCAATACCTCGACGCCAACGGTGCGCCCCGTCCAGATCTCGAAGCTGGCAACGGCTTGGCCAACGAGCATGTCCAGGCCATCGGCCACCGGCAGCCCGCGCTTGCGCAGCAGGAGGGCGGAGGGAGTTGGCTCGTTGCGATAGGGCATGTCGAGCAGACCGGTAGCCGATGCGGTGTACTCCTCCGGGAGCGACTCGCCTTGCATGCCGAGCGATGTTGCGTTGATCACTACGGCGGCGGGCACGGGATCACCCCACGCGACAGTCTCGGCCGCCGCCCCGACCCGGGCCACAATATCCCGCGCCTTGCCCAAATCCCGGGCGACGATGTACTGACGCCGACCGGCCAGGGCAACTAGCGCTGCGGCTGCGGCCCCGCCAGCGCCGAGAACCACCACCGGATCCATCTCAGGCAGCCCTGCGACGCCAAAGGCGGCAAGCACGCCAAGAACATCTGTGTTGTCACCTACTAGTGATCCGGACGTCACGGCAATGGTGTTGACGGCACCAACCCGTTCGGCAGTTTCGTTCAGCTCGTCGACTTCCTCGAGGGCCGTCCGCTTGTACGGCATCGTGATGTTCGCCCCGTCGAGCCCGCCGCGACGTAGCTCACCGATACCGGCCAGGAAACCATCGAGGTCTACCTCCCGTGCGACGTAATCACCGTCGATGGCGGTGGCCGCCAAGGCCGCCCGGTGCATCGCCGGAGATAGGGAGTGTTTCGCCGGCGATCCAAAGAGGGCGAGTTTCACGGAGTGAGTACCCCGGCGTCCTTCGCTTCTGCCTTCTTCTGGTTGTGCTCCTCCAGGGTCCTACTGAAACCGTGGGTACCGTCTGTGCTGATGAGCACGTAGTAGAAGAAGTCGGTCTCGGCTGGGGCTGCTGCGGCCTCGATCGACGCCAGCCTGACGCCGCCAATAGGCGTCGGCGGCAGACCCGGGTACAGATAGGTGTTGTAGAGGCTGTCCACTTCCAGATCAGCCGTTGTCACCTCTCCAGGGTTGACTCCCAACGCGTAGATGATGGTCGCATCGATCTGCAGGGCGATGCCCGATTCGAGCCGGTTGGTGATGACCGAAGCGATTATCGGCCGCTCCTCGTCCAACTTGGCTTCGCGTTCGATGAGCGAAGCAACGACCAACCCGTCGTACGGATCGAGACCTAGCTCCTCGAGCACGCTCCAGTCCTGGCCCGAGACTCGCTGTGCCAATGTGTCTGCCATCCTGGCGAGGATTTCAGCCGGGGGCGCATCCGTGCGGAACTCGTACGTGTCCGGGGCGAGCAGGCCTTCCCATCGCACGAGGTCGTCCGATCCTTCCGGGGCCTCTTCAGGAAGGTACGGTGAGTCAACCGTGCCGTTGACCAACGGCGCCTTCAGCTGACCGGTCGTGTAGGGCGTCTGCTCTGCAAGCGAAACCAAGACGTCATCGATCGTCAAACCCTCGATCACGGTCACGGTGTAGACATCGGTTGGGTCTGGGCCGGCAACGAGGATGTCGATCAACTCGTCTAGTTCGCTTCCTGTGACGAGTGTGTAGATCCCCGCCTTGAGCTGGTCGGCAACTCCACGGGTGCGGACGGCCGACTGGAAATCGCCGGCGTCCGCGATGACGCCCGCAGTCACCAGCTCGGAGCCGATCACGCTCGCCGTCGATCCGGACTCAACCTCGAATTCGATCTCGTTGCCGACAACGATCGCAACCGTGGCCGTCGATTCGTTGCTGATACCGGAAGCGAGGCGCTGCGCCACCGTCGTCAGGCCGACGAACACCAGGATGATCACCACGACGACGACAAAGACCTGGATGATGCGAACCTGCCAGGACGTACCCGCCGGGGGCTGATATTCAGGTGTCATTTGCGGCCCGTCCGTCGAGGTATCCCTGCAACATCACAGCCGCGGCAACCTTGTCAACGGTCTCGCGACGCTCTCGCCTTCTCATTCCGCCCTCGAGGAGGGCCGCCTCTGCTTGCACTGTCGTAAATCTCTCGTCGAAGAACACAACCTCGCAGCCGGTTGCGCCGGCGACCTCGTCCCCGAGGACCCTGGCGCGCTCGGCTGCACTACCTTCTACACCCGATAGAGACGTCGGCAATCCAATGACGATCGTCTCCACGGCGTACTCGACGCATATGGCGTGAATCTCGTCGAGGACGGGTCCACGGCGCATATCGAGTACAACGTGCGGTTGCGCGATGATACCGAGGGGGTCGGATAACGCGATGCCAATGCGCCGCTCCCCGGGGTCGATGCCCAAATGCCTGGCCAGAATCAAACTCCCCGGAGCGCTTCCGTGGCAGCTTCCCGGGCCGCCTCCAGTGCTGCCTCGATCTCGTCCCCGTTGGGTCCACCGGCCTGAGAGAGCTGCGGATCGCGGCTGCCTCCCCCGCCAACGACCCGAGCCGCTACCGCCACTATCTCTCCGGCAGACACCCCGGCCGCGACCAGATCCTCCGTGACGAAGCCGATCAACGCCGCCTTGCCACCGGCATTGGATCCCAACACCCCCACACCTGACCGCACCTTGTCTCTGATCTGGAAGGCCAGCGCACGGAGATCATCTGCCGCAAGGCCCGATTGGCTGACCACGACGAGCGTCTTTCCGTTTACGTCTTCGGCGTTGTCCATCACCCGACCTGCAACGTCGGATCGTGCCTGGTCCTCAAACTCGGCGATGCGGGCTTCCTGGTCCTTCAGACGCAACGAGAGGCCCCGTGCCGCATCGACCACACCACCTTCCTGCACGCGCAGGATTGATGCGGTCTCGCGCAACCGATTCCGAATCCCAATCAGATACTCGTAGCCGGCGACACCCGTCAAGGCCTCGACCCTGCGGGTGTTGGCAGCAACCGATCCCTCGGATACGAGCACCAGCGGACCGATCTGACCGGTCGAGGGGACATGGGTGCCACCGCAGAACTCGGTGGAATAGTCCCCGGTCTTGACGACTCGCACCCTCTCTCCGTATTTGTCGCCGAAGAAGGCGAGTGCCCCCATCCTCTCGGCTTCCTCCTTGGAGGTTTCGATAGTGGCGACCATCGAGTTCTCGACGACCCGCTGGTTTACTGCAGTCTCGATCCCGAGTAGCTCGTCTGGTTCCACCGCCTTGTAGTGGCTGAAGTCGAAACGCAGCCGGTTGTCGGCGACCAGCGATCCCTCTTGATGCACGTGCTCGCCGAGCACTTCGCGCAACGCCCAGTGCAGAACGTGGGTGCCGGTGTGGTTCTTGCGGATACGCTCCCGGCGGATAGACGCAATTGACATCTCCGCGTCTTGAGCAACGGTGATGTACCCGGCGGTAACCGTTCCGCGGTGCCCATGCACCCCGGGCAAGGCGAATTGCGTGTCCCCGACCTCCATGATTCCGGTCTCTGTTTTGATGATCCCCGTGTCGCCGATCTGGCCACCGGACTCGGCGTAGAACGGTGTCCGATCCAGGAAGAGCTCTATCTCCTGGCCTTCTTCTGCCCGCTCCACGGGTTCGCCCTCGCGAACTAGGGCGAGCACCCGTGCGGTTCCGGCCTCGGTGTCGTAACCGGTGAAGTCGGTCGCGTCGAGTCCTCGTACCAGCGACTTGTACTCCTCGCTGATGTCGGCTGCATCCGCGCTCTTGAAATTCGCCCGCGCTTGTTCCTTCTGCGCCGCCATCATTCGCTCGAATTCTTCGAGGTCGAGCCGGAAACCGCGTTCCGCCAGAATCTCTTCGGTCAACTCCCGAGGGAAACCGTGGGTGTCGTGGAGCTTGAAGGCCACGTCACCGGCGAGGGTGCCGCCGTCTTCCAGCGGTTCGAGAGCTTCGTCGAGCAGTTGATGGCCGGACTCCAGCGTGCGCCGGAATCTCCCTTCCTCTCTCTCCGCCATCTCCAGGATGGCGTCCTGCCGTAGCACGAGGTCCGGGTACGCCTCCCCCATCGCCGCCACCGTGGCGTCCACCAGCACCGGCATGATGTTGTCCCTCGAGCCGAGGAGCACGGCGTGACGAACCGCACGGCGCAGCAGACGGCGCAGCACGTAGCCTCTCCCCTGATTCGACGGCACCACCTTGTCGGCGATGAGGAAAGTCACTGCGCGGCCGTGGTCCCCGAGAATGCGCAAGCTCACATCGCTGCGTTCCTCTGCCTCGAACCGGGTCCCGGTCGCCTGCTCGGCCGCAGCGATGATGCTGCGCAGCTCGTCGGTGCTGAAGACGCTGTCAACCCCTTGGAGGACGGTTGCCAACCGCTCGAGACCGGCGCCGGTGTCGATGTTCTTGGCCGGCAGATCTCCGATGACGTTATACGGCTCATCCTGAATGTTTTGCATGAAAACCAGGTTCCAGATCTCCATGAAGCGCTCTTCATCGACCGCCGGGCCACCATCGGGCCCGTACCCCGGACCTTTGTCGAAGAAGATCTCTGACGAAGGCCCGCACGGTCCGGGAACGCCCATCTGCCAGAAGTTGTCCCGGTCGCGGCGCTGCAAGCGCGCCGGATCGATGCCGACCTCATCGATCCAGATCTCGGCGGCCTCGTCGTCCGATAGGTGAACCGTGAACCAGAGCCGGGCGGGATCGAGACCGAATCCCTCCGTGACGAGTTCATAGGCCCAGGGAATCGCCTTCTCCTTGAAGTAGTCCCCAAATGAGAAGTTGCCGAGCATTTCGAAGAAGGTGAGGTGGCGAGCGGTCGTGCCCACGATGTCGATGTCCTCGGTGCGGCCACACTTCTGCACACTCACTGCCCGCAGGTACGGCGGTGTCTCCTCGCCCAGCAGGTACGGCTTGAACGGAACCATGCCGGCAACGGTGAGGAGCAGGGTCGGGTCGATGGGTATCAGCGACGCGCTGGGTACGACCGTGTGGTTGCGGTCGGCGAAGAACTTCTCGAACGTATTGCGGATCTCTTGGCTATTCATCGAGCGGAAGGTTAGCGGCGCTCTAGCCGGCTTCTTCAAGCAGGTTCCTGCAGCGTTGTGCCAGTTCGGACAGCGGCACCTCCGTTGCAGTCCCGGTCGCGAGCACCTTGATCTGCGCCGTCTCGCTGGCCCATTCGTTCTCGCCGATGATCACTGCAAGGCGGTGACCGCGGCGGTCGGCGTATTTGATCTGTGTCCCCAACTTGCGGGATTCGGGATAGAGCTCAACCGAGAACCCGGCGGATCTGAGCTCGGCCGCAAGACTCAGATAATCACCGACGCGCTCTGCGACGAACAACGTTATGAACACGTCGGCTGCGGCCGCACTTGCGTCGACCATACCCAGCTCCTCTATGGCGGCGATCAGCCGGTCCACGCCGAGCGATCCCCCTATGCCGGGAAGGCGTTGTTTGGTGTACAGCGAGGCAAGATCGTCGTACCTGCCGCCGGAACAGACGCTGCCGATGTCGGGCAGGTCGCCAAGGAAGGTCTCGTAGACGGTGCCGGTGTAGTAGGCGAGCCCGCGGGCGATGCTGACGTCGACCTTGATGCGCTCCTCGGGGATACCGGAGGCGCGCACACCGGACAACACTTCTTCGATCGCGGCCAGGCCCTTTTGGGCTTGCGATGAGTCGCCGACGATTTCCGGTAAGGCGGCAATCACCTCGTCATTGCTCCCGGTGAGCTCCGCAAGTGCGAGAATCGACTTGGCTTGCTCTGCGCTGGTTCCGGCCGTGTGGTGGAGCTCATCGCTCACCCTTTGCGGCCCGATCTTCGGGAGCTTGTCGAGCGCCCGCAGCACCGCCACTGCCTCGCTTTCGAGGCCCAGCTTCTCCAGCAAGCCGTTCAGAATGCTGCGGTTGTTGAAGTGGATTGTGAAGCGCTCGAAACCGAGAGCTGCAAACAAGTCGTGGACGACTACCAGTGTCTCGACATCAGCCAGCAGACTCTCGGTTCCGATGGAGTCGAAGTCGAATTGGACGAACTCTCGGTAGCGCCCTCGCTGGGTGTTCTCGCCGCGCCAGACCGGACCTACGTGGTACCGCTTGAAAGGTGTTCCCAGCTGACGAACGTGTTGCGCGGCGAATCGCGCCAAAGGCACGGTCAGATCGAACCGCATGGCCACGTCGCGCCCGCCATGGTCCTCGAAGCGATACATCTGGCGATCGCTTTCCTCCCCACCCTTCCCAAAGAGAATCTCGCTGTACTCGAGGGCTGGGGTATCGATCGGCGCAAAGCCGAAGCTGCGGCAGACTCGCCGAGCCGTCTCGATGACTTGCTCCCGCACGGCCATCGTCTCGGGCAGGTAGTCACGGAACCCTTTGAGGGTGCGTGGCGGAATGACACTCATTGCGTCTTCTGCCTGGTCGGTTGAACCGCATCCGCCGCGCTGTCGAGCGCCCGGGCAAAGCCCCGCAGGCCGGAATTGGTGAGGTTGCGAGGTGTCAGTCGCTCCCGTGCTTTGCGCAGTTGGCTGGCCAAGTAACCGAGCACACCGGTGGCGGTGGCAGCGCCCAAGATGAACCAGCGAATCCTCGTGAACATGCCTCCAGCCTACTTCCGTGACCGCTTTCCCAAACGGGCATCGATATTCTCGAGCCGGTCCCGCACCGCTCTCTCATCACCGCGGTTCCCGGGACGGAACAAGACCTCGCCTGCGGCTGCATCGGGCAGATACTGCTGCGGGAGAACGCCGCTGGGATCGTTATGCGGGTAGCGATAGTCGACACCGTCACCCAATGCCCGCTGGCCGGCGGTGGCGGCTGAGCGCAGGTGCGGGGGAACCGGCGCCGATGCGGTCCGCTCGATCAACTCACGGGTTGCTGTCATTGCGGTGGTGATCGTGTTGGACTTGGGCGCCGTTGCTAGATAGACCGCGGCATGCGACAACGCGTACGCGCCTTCCGGTAGTCCAATGAGTTCGATGGCGCGGAATGCGTCCGTGGCGATTCCCAGGGCGTGGTTGTCCGCCAACCCGATGTCCTCCGAAGCGAGGATGACCATGCGCCGCGCAATGAACTTGGGGTCTTCACCGGCTTCGAGCATGGTGTGTAGCCAGTACAAGGCGGCATCGGGATCGGAGCCACGCACACTCTTGATGAAGGCCGAGATGACGTCGTAGTGGCGATCGCCGGCCTTGTCGTACCGGATCACGCGACGCTGCAAAGCTTCGACGACATCGTCGTCGGCGACCACGTTGCGGCCCGAACCGCGTACAACTGTCGCTGCGACGTCGAGCGTGTTGAGGGCAAGGCGGGCATCTCCCCCAACGCGCTCCGCGATCACCTCGAGAACGTCATCCGGGGTCTCGAGATCGTCTCCGAGGCCGCGTACCGAATCGTCCCTGGCAGCACGTAGGACCTCGAGAACGTCCTCGGCCTCCAGCGCCTCGGTGCGAAAGACCGTACAGCGTGAAATCAGTGGCGAATTGACTTCGAAGAACGGGTTCTCGGTGGTCGCACCCACCATGATGACGGTTCCGTCCTCGACTCCCGGTAGCAGCGCATCTTGCTGCGACTTGTTGAAGCGATGAATCTCGTCAATGAAAAGCACCGTGCGACCGCGGCCGTCCTCGAGGCGTTGGCGAGCACCGGCGAGCACGGCTCTCACGTCCTTCACTCCCGCCGAGGTAGCCGACAACTCTGCGAATACCGCCCGGGCTGCCTTGGCGGTGAGCCGGGCCAGAGTGGTCTTTCCGGTTCCGGCTGGACCCCACAGAATCAGCGAGCTGGGCCTTCCCGAGTCGAGCAGCGACCGGAATGCGGTCCCCACTCCTACCAAGTGGTCCTGGCCGGCGACCTCGTCCAACGAACGAGGCCGCATCCGAGCCGCCAGCGGAGCCGCGGCAAGCCGGTTCTCCGCCCTCTCCTCAGCAAACAGGTCGTCTTGCGAGGTCACAGCACTCGTGGCTATGCCGACTCGGGAGGCGCAACACCGCCCTGCGAGCTGGACCACTCTGCCTTGACATCGGCCCTGACTTCGATGCCGAGTTCCGCAAGTTGTCCCTCTTCCACCCGGCCGGGGGCCCCGGTCAGAGGATCGGCTCCGGTTTGTGTCTTCGGGAACGGCATGACTTCGCGAATGTTCTGCTCGTTCTGCAGGATCGAAACCAACCGGTCGACACCGATAGCGAACCCGGCGTGAGGCGGCGTCCCGTAACGCAATGCCTCCATGAACCAGCCGAAGCGCACCTCCGCTTGCTCTCTCGAGATCCCGAGAATCTCGAAGACCTGCGATTGCGTTTCGGGGTCGTGGATTCTGACGCTGCCGGATCCAAGCTCGGCACCGTTGAGCACCATGTCATAGGACTTGGAAACCGCAGTCTCCGGTGAGTTACGCATCTCTTCCACGTCGACCGGAGCAGTGAACGGATGGTGGGCGGGGGCCAGTCCCCCGTCGGCAGCGCGCTCGAAGACCGGAAAGTCGACAATGAACAGAAACTCCAGGTCATCGTGTCGTTCGGGCTGGCCAAGGTCGAGCCGCAGCTGCCCGAGCACGCCGACGGCGGTGTGAAACTCGTCGGCCACAACCAGCAAGGCATCGCCGGGTTGTGCCTCCATCGCGGCCACGAGGCCTGCCAGTTCGTCAGGTGTCAGGAACTTGGCGACGGGTGAGCGTACGGTGCCGTCCTCCTCGACAACCATCCAGAACAGGCCTTTGGCGCCAAGAGCCTTCGCTTGGTCGACGAGCTTGTCGAAACCGGCTCGGGATAACCCCGCGTTGCCGGCGTTGAGGCCTCGCACCGTGCCTCCCTCCGCCAGCGTGTCGGCGAACGCCCGAAACTCGGACGCAGCGAACAGTTCATCCAGTTGCCGAATCTCCATGCCGAACCGGACATCCGGTTTGTCCGTCCCGTAGCGGGACATCGCCTCGTTGTAGGTCATGCGCGGGATCGGCCGCGGGATGTCGATTCCCCTGACCTCTCGCACCACACCGGCCGCGATCGCCTCGAGGGTATCGAGCACCCCTTCTTGATCCCAGAACGAGCCTTCTAGGTCGAGCTGGGTGAACTCGACCTGCCGGTCTGACCGGAAGTCCTCGTCGCGATAGCAGCGTGCGATCTGGTAGTAGCGCTCCACTCCGGCAACCATGAGAAGCTGCTTGAAGAGTTGTGGCGACTGGGGCAGCGCGTAGAACTGTCCGGGACGGAGACGACTGGGCACCAGCATGTCGCGCGCACCTTCTGGCGTCGAAACCACCAACGTAGGGGTCTCCACTTCGAGGAAACCTCGTTCCTCCATTACATGTCGCATCGCCTTGATGACCGCCGACCGCGCCCGCAGATTTGCTGCCATTCGATCCCGCCGCAGATCCAAATACCGGTACTTCAACCGACGTGACTCGTCTGCGTCGAAACGATCGTCGAGCTGGAACGGCAGCACGTCCGCCGGCGACAGAACATCGAGCTTGCCTACCGCCACCTCAACCTCACCCGTCTTCATCTCAGGGTTGTTGGTGCCTTCCGGCCGAGCCCGCACCAGACCGGTGACCGAGATGCAGAACTCGCTGCGCAAGCTGCGCAACACCTCAGGCGAAGCCGGGGACTCATCGGGGTTGACCACGATCTGCACAATGCCGGAGGCATCGCGCAAGTCGATGAACGCGACGCCGCCGTGATCCCGCCGTCGCGCCACCCAGCCGGCAAGCTGCACTTCGGTCCCGATGTCATCGGCGCGCAGCGTGCCGCCGTGTCTGGTCCTATAGGTCGTCATGAGGTCCTCGCTATATGCCGGTCCGCCTCACCGAAGTCCCAACCCGGTGAGGAAGGGATTGGTGAGGCGTTCGCGCGCGATCGTAGTCGCCGGGCCGTGTCCTGGGAGAACTCTGGTCTCGTCACCGAGAGTGAGGACCTGGGTCACCATTGAGGTCATCAGTTGGTCGTAGTTGCCGCCGGGAAGATCAGTCCTGCCGATGGATCCCGCAAAGAGCTGGTCACCGCTGAAGAGGATCCCTTCGGCCGAGACATGAAAGCAACAGTGTCCGGGGGTGTGACCCGGCGTGTGGAGCACATCGAGGTCGATGCCGGCCAACGCCAGCGTGGTGCCATGCCCGAGGGTCATCCACGAATCAGGCGGATCGAACCCACCGTCCAGCCACTCCGGGATCAACCCGCCGAAGAGTGAGCGCAATTGGGATAGCGGATCCGCCGCCAACCACTCATCGTCGGGATGGAGATATGCCTTGACGGCCCATTGATCGGTGAACGATCCGGCTCCGCCGGCGTGATCGATATGGGCGTGGGTGAGCAGCAATGCCTCCGGGTACAAGTCGTTCCTGGCCAGGAGCGCAGCGATGCCCTCCATATCGGCAGGAGCATCGATCACGACACAAGGCCCCCCGGTGTCGGCTGCGATCACGTAGCAATTGGTCTCTGCCAGCCACAACGACCGTCCTTCGATGAGCAGACTCATCCGCCGGAGCCTTGGGGAACCAGCCGGTAGGCGTCGAATACCCCGTCTACCCGGCGGGCCTCTGCGATCACCCGCTCCAACTGCTGCGGATCCGAGAGCTGGACCTCGAAACGCAGGATTGCGACTCGATCCCGACCGGTGGCCGACGATGCCGCTTGGATGTTGCCACCATGGTCGGAAATCACCTCGGTCACGTCGCGGAGCAGTTTGGGACGATCGAGTGCCTCGATCTGCACCCAAGCAAAGAAGGATCCCGTGTAGTCGACGTCCCAGGAGACGTCGATCATCCGCTCCGCCCGGTCGCCGAGGGCTCCGATGTTGGCGCAGTCGGCGCGATGTACCGAGACGCCGCGCCCGACGGTGACAAACCCAACGATCTCGTCACCGGGAACCGGAGCACAGCAACGCGCCACTCGGACCAGCATGTCGTCCATACCTTCGACTGCGATCCCGCCCGTCGGCCGTCTTTGTTGCGGGCGCGGCGGCGGACTCAGCAAATCCTCTTCCACACCACCGATTCCGTGCAACCGCTCGAGGCGGCTGATCACAGTCAGCGGACTGAGCCGCCCGTCCCCAACGGCTGCGTAGAGACCCTCAACGTCCTTGTAGCCACAGTCCTTGGCCACCGGCTGCAGAGCTTCGTCGCGTTTGAAGGTGTCAACCGGCAGCGCAGAACGGCGTAGGGCCCGGACGATGGCATCACGTCCTTCGTTGAGGGCGGTCTCACGCCTCGCCCTGGTATACCACTGCCGGATCTTGGTCGCGGCCCTGGGCGATTTGACGAAGTCGAGCCAGTCGCGGCTGGGCCGGGCATCGGCGGCCTTGGTGGTGATGATTTCGACAATGTCCCCGGACTGCAGCTCGGAGTTCAGCGGCGCAAGCTTGCCGTTGACTTTGGCGCCGACGCAGCGGTGACCAACATCGGTGTGGATGCGATAAGCGAAGTCAACCGGCGTCGCACCGCGCGGCAGCACGTGCACATCTCCCTTTGGCGTGAGCGCAAAGACCTCGTCAGCGTAGAGATCCAGCTTGAGGTGCTCCAGGAATTCCTGTGGGTCGGTGGCTTCCTCCTGCAGAAAACGCAGATCGGCTATCAGCGTCGGATCGGTCGTCCGATCCCCGTCTTTGTAGCGCCAGTGTGCTGCGATTCCGTACTCCGCCCGCGAGTGCATGTCGTGGGTGCGGATCTGGATCTCGAGCGCCTTGCCGTCGGGTCCCACGACCGTGGTATGCAGGCTCTGGTAGAGATTGAACTTGGGCATGGCGATGTAGTCCTTGAAACGCCCCTGGATGGGCGCCCACAGCGTGTGGACGAGGCCCAGCACCGCATAACAGTCGCGTACTTCGTTCACCAGCACCCGAACCCCGATCAGGTCGTAGATCTGCTCGAACTCGAGTCCACTGGTCATCATCTTGCGGTAGATCGAATAGAGGTGTTTCGGGCGACCGGTGACTGAGGCGTCTATGCCCTGTGCGGTCAGCTCGTCGCGCACGTGAGTCATGACCTTTTCTACGTCTGCCTCGCGGCGGGGGGCTCTGCGGCGTATCAGTTCTTCCAGTTCGGCCATGCGCTTCGGATAGAGCTCGCGAAAGCAGAGCTCTTCCATCTCGTGCTTGATCTCCTGCACGCCGAGCCTGTGAGCGAGCGGGGCGTAGACCTCGATGGTCTCGAGTGCGATCCGCTGCCGCTTTGCCTCGGGGAGCGGAGCCAGCGTGCGAACATTGTGCAGCCGATCGGCGAGCTTGATCAGAAGTACCCGGATGTCCTTTGCCATGGCGATGGCCATCTTGCGAATCGTCGCCGCCTGGTGTTCCTCGGCGGACGAGAAGCGAATCCGGTCCAACTTGGTCACACCGTCGATGAGCTCCGCGACCTCGGCTCCGAACTGCTCCTCGGTGTCCTCAATCGATATGTCCGTGTCCTCGACAGTGTCGTGGAGGATGGCGGCGACCAGGGTCGCTTCGTCCATGCCGTAGCTGGCGAGGATCTCAGTAACGATCAGGGGATGCGTGATATAGGGATGGCCGGAGCGACGCATCTGCCCTGCGTGCGCCTCATTGGCTACGTGGTAGGCGCGTCTGATCTTGTCGTTGCCTGCGCCCGGATAGTGCGTCTGGTATTCCGCGAGAACCCGGGCGAGGTGTACTTCCGGATCGGTCTCGACCGTCTCAGGAAGCGCCATACCTCACCACCGCGTGAACATCGACCCCGCCGAGCCGCTCCCTGCCTCCTAGGAAGGCCAGCTCGGCGAGGACCGTGAACCCGACGACATGGGCACCCAGCGCGCGGATCAGATCGGTCGTTGCCCGGGCTGTCCCGCCGGTGGCCAACACATCATCGACAACGAGCACGTTGTCTTCGGGGACGGCGGCGTCGCGGTGAATCTCGACTTGGTCCGTACCGTATTCGAGGTCGTATACCTGGTGGTGAACGTCGTGTGGGAGCTTGCCGGGTTTTCGCACCGGAACAAACCCGACCCCGAGGCGGATCGCAATGGGGGCAGCAAATATGAAGCCACGAGCTTCAACACCCACAACCTTTGTCACCCCGCTGTCGCGAAACGGTTCGATCATCGCTTCGAGAGCTTCGCTGAATACGGCGTGGTCGCCGAGCAAGGGGGTGATGTCCTTGAAGACGATGCCGGGCTCAGGAAAATCCGGGACATCGCGGATAAACGAGCGCATCCTTGTTTCGATCACAGGTGCAGTCTACCGGCGCCGACGGCGCTGCTTGGGAGCACGCGGTTCGGCTCCGCTGCTGCGCCCTTCCGTGGCGGTTGCGGCCGCCATCTCTGTCGTTAGGACTGTCGCCCCACTGCGCCGCGCCACGCGACGTTGCATGCGCTGCCATTCGGGCTCCCGCTCCTTCCATTCGGTGAGCAGAGGCGCTGCGACAAAGATCGACGAGTACGTTCCGGCGGCGATTCCGATGAATAGCGCCAAGGCGAACTCGCGCAGGGTTGCGGCTCCCAGCAGATAGGAGCCGACCAGCACCAAGCTCCCGATCGGCAGCAATGAAGTCGCCGACGTGTTGAGCGACCGCATCAACACCTGATTCAGAGATAGGTTGGCGATCTCAGTGAACGTATGCCGGCTCCCCAACTCATGAACATTCTCGGTGACCTTGTCGAAGACGACCACCGTGTCGTACAGCGAGTAGCCGAGGATCGTGAGGATGGCAATGACGGTCGCCGGCGTCACCTCGAATCCCACCAGCGAGTAAATGCCCGCGGTGATGATCAGGTCGTGAAACAGCGCCGCCAAGGCTCCGAGCGCCATCTTCCATTCGAAGCGCCACGTGATGAACAGCGTGACCACTACCAAGAAGATGACCAAAGCCTCAATAGCCCGTCGCGTGATCTCGGATCCGAAGGTAGGCCCGACTGCGTCGATGGTCGTGTCGTTTTCATCCACCCCGGCCACCGTCGCCACAGTGACGACCAGGGCGTTGCGATCTCCGACCGACAGAGCCTCGGTCTGAACCACGACGACCTCGCTGCCATCGCGGTCCGTTCGGATCTGCACTCGGGCGCCTTCCTGACCGATGGCGCTGAGTTCACTGCGGTACTCACCCACATCAACTCCAGCTGCATTGGGTGCCTCGACAATGGTTCCGCCGGTGAAGTCGACGCTCCCGTCGAGACCCCGTATCAGCAACGACAGCAGCGAGATCGCGATCACAGTTGCGGAGATCACGAAATAGCGGCGACGGTACCGCATGAAGTCGAACTCGGTTTCGCCACGATAGAGGGAGCGCCACAGACTCATGCCGGTACCACCTCGTCAGCGGTACGACCCATGGCGCCGCGCATGCTGAGCGCGCCCCCTTCGCCGAGGCGGCTGCGCACCATGAGTTGAGCCGCGGGACGGGTGAAGTAGTACGCAACGAAGATGTCGACAACAGTCGCTATGCCGAGGGTGAGAGCGAAGCCCTTGACCGGTCCGATCGCAAGGAGCCACAGCAAGATCGAACCCATCAGGGTCACCGTGTCGGCGGTCACGATCGTGTGGAATGCTCGCTTGAAGCCGTAGTCGACCGCAGGGCGGAGTGCCCGCCCGCGCCGGTGCTCTTCCTTGATTCTCTCGAAGAACACGATGTACGAGTCCGCCGTAATGCCGATCGCGACGATGATTCCCGTGACGCCGGCCAGCGTGAGGGTCGTTCCCTGGAAACGGCTGAGCAGGATGATGATCGACATCACCAGCGATCCAAACACCGTCAGGCCAACCACTGCGATTAGACCGAGCGCCCGGTAGTAGATGAGCAGAGCAAGTGCCACCAGCGCAAGCCCGGCGGCACCGGCGATCAGGCCGGCACGCAGCGAGTCCGAGCCGAGGCTGGCCGACACCGATCCTTCGCTTTCTCGCTCGAACGTAGTGGGCAGGGCACCGTAGCGCAGCACGGTTGCGAGGTCCTCGGCTTCCTCCTGTGAATCGTCTGCTTGGCCCATCGTTATGACCACGCTGTCGGCCGGCAGCGTCTCGCCAAACCCGACCTCGGCTGCGATTTGGGGCGCTGAGATAACGCTCCCGTCGAGCACGATCGCCATTTGGCGCCGTGGATCTCCGACCGCAAAGGTCGATAGCTGTGCGGTTGCCTCCTCGAACTTGTCCCCGCCCTCGGACGTGAACGACGGATCCACGGTCCAGCCGCCGGCCCCACCGATCGAAACCCCACCGAAACCCGGATCGGCGCCGGTGATGTCGGCTCCGGTGAGGAAGGCCGGACCGAGCTTGAAGAAGCGACCTGTGTCCGGTTCTTGCAGATAGACCGTTTCGTTCGGGTCGTCGATGAGGCTGAGCCCGGTCTCAGGATCGATGCCATCGGGGATCACCGGCGGCTGAGTGGTGGTCGTCGTGGTGGTGGTCGTGGTCTCATCACCGTCGGTGGACGGCGCGTCGGTCGTAGCTGTCGTCAGCGCTTCGGGTAGCGGGAGGGTGCCGTCGAGGAACGCGGGGCTGATGACTTGTACGTCCAGGACCGGTCGAAAGGACAGCTGACCGGTGGTACCTACCGCGGATAGAGCGCGTTCCCTGTCCTCAACGCCCGGGAGCTGAACGAGAATCCGACGATTGCCTTGCACCGAGATCTCCGGTTCCTGCACTGCGCCGAGATTCTCGATGCGGCGCCGCATGGTTTCGACCGCCTGGTCGAGAACGTCGCGGTCGGTTCCCTCCGGGGCTGCCAACACCACGGAGAAACCGCCTTGTAGATCGAGCCCCAGCTTGGGCTCCCAGCCGGCGGACAGCATTGCCGCGGCCGAGCCCCACGCCACGACGAGCGCGAGCAGCAACGATACCCAGAGAGCTCGACGGTTCACGCTTCCTGGTCCCTCAGCTTCTCTGCGACAGCTCGCTTGGTGATGGTGAGCTTCGTGCCGCCACCAACATCGATCACGACCTCATCACCGTCCTCGTGGGTCACACGACCGAGGATGCCGCCAATGGTCCTGATCTGGTCTCCTACCTCGACCGAATCTCGCAGGTCCTGCATCTGCCGTTGACGACGGCGTTGCGGCAGGATGAGCGCTACGTAGAAGAGACCGCCGAAGATGATCAAAGGAAACAGGAAGGCGAGCAAGGAGCCGGTCTGCTCGCCGCCCTCTTCTGTTGCAAGCAGCAACCCGGTCAGGATCGCGTGGTATGGCACAAGAGCCTCCAGTGGGAACTACACCCGATCCGTGCAGCGGTATCGGGCCGCCATAGGTTAGTGCGTTCAACAATAGGCATGAACTCAGTTAATCATCGACCGTACACCGATGGTTTCTGCACGGAACTCGTCAAAGGCCTCCTCGGCGATTGCGGTGCGAATGGAGCTCATGAGGTCGAGCGTGTAGGTGAGGTTGTGCAGCGATAGCAGGCGCGGCCCGAGGAACTCCTTTGTTGCGAAGAGATGGCGCAGGTACCCCCGGCTGTAGCGCCGGCAGGCTACACACCGACAGTCCTCGTCGATGGGTTCCGTCGAGCTGGCCCACTCGGCGCGCTTGATGCTGAAGTCGCCGCTCCGGCTCAATACCTTGCCATGACGGGCCAATCGTGTCGGAAGCACACAGTCAAACAAGTCGACACCGCGGGCGACACAGTCGAGTATTCCTTCGGTGTCGCCCAGCCCCATGACGTAACGGGGAGCTGCCTCCGACAGTTCGGCCACCACGGCCTCCACCGCGAGGTTGCGCGCCTGTGGAGCCTCCCCGACCGACAACCCACCGATGCCAAAGCCGGTGAACCCGAGGGCTGCGGTAGCGGCGGCGGACCGTGCCCGCAGTTTGGGATCTGAACCCCCCTGAACAATCCCCCACAGTGCTCGGTCGCTGCGAGTCTTGGCCGCCAGCGAGCGCTCTGCCCAGCGCAAGGTCCGTTCCATCGCAACCCGGGTCTCCTCCTCTCCGGCCGGCAAGCCGATGAGAACATCGAGAACCATGGCGACGTCTGAACCCAGCGCCTCCTGGATGGCAACTGCCCGTTCCGGGGTGAGCTCGACGGGTGCCCCGTCGTAGATCGACCGGAAGGTAACCCCTTCCTCGTCGACCTTGGGATTGAGGCTGAATACCTGGTAGCCACCAGAGTCGGTGAGGATCGGACCCGGCCACGACATGAATCCGTGCAGCTCTCCGAGTTTGGCGACTGTGTCCGCCCCGGGACGCAGCATGAGGTGGTAGGTGTTGGCCAGCACCATGTCCGCACCGCATCGTTCGAGGTCGTCCGCATCGAGCGTCTTGACGGTCCCCCGGGTGCCCACCGGCATGAATGCCGGCGTCGGTATCTCGCCGTGGGGTGTAGCCAGCATCCCCGTCCTGGCTGCTCCGTCCTTGCGCGTCTGAGCCCAGGCAACGCTCATGGGCGATTAACCGGATGCTCGATCAGCATGGCATCCCCAAACGAGAGGAACCGGTACCCCGCAGCCAGCGCGTGCTCGTACACTTCCCGCCACCGTTCCCCAAGCAGCGCAGCAATCATGACTATCAAAGTAGTCCGCGGTGCATGGAAGTTGGTGATCACACAATCCACAACCTGCATCTGGTAACCCGGCGTGATGAACAGGTCCGTGTCCCCGCCGCCCGCGGCAACCGTGCGCCCCGCGTGCGCAGCACTCTCGAGCGTCCGGACGACAGTGGTTCCCACAGCAATGACCCGGCCGCCGCGTCGTCGGCATTCGCTCACAGCCGTGGCGGCCTTCGCCGGCACCCGCCACGCCTCGCGGTGCATGGGATGTTCCTGCACCGCCTCGGCTGATATGGGGCGGAAAGTGTCTAGACCGATGTCGAGCTCCACCTCGGCAATGGCGACTCCCCTGTGCTCGAGGCGTTCCAGGACTTCGGTGGTGAAATGGAGGGCCGCGGTGGGGGCGGCCGCCGATCCCAGAGTGCGAGCAAACACGGTTTGATAGCGCGAATCGTCAGACAAAGGCACGTGGATGTAGGGCGGCAACGGGATTTCGCCTTCGTCGGCCAGGGCCTGCTCTATGTCGCGACCCGGCGCCTGCAGCGCCACCACTACCTCTCCCCGATCTGGATCGCTAGTCACTTCTCCGCTGATCCGCCCGAGATCAAGCAGAGTGCCTGCGCGGACACGGCGAGCGGGCCTGATCAATCCCTCCCAATGTGTTTCGTCGCGTCGTCGAGTCAGCAACAGTTCCACCGACCCACCCGAGTCCCGCTTCGTGCCGCGCAGGCGCGCGGCGCGTACCCGGGTTCGGTTGACGACGAGCAGGTCACCCGACTGCAGCAGATCCGGCAGCTCGCGGAATTGGCGATCCTCGAGGTTGTCGGCCAGCAGTAGCCGGGCTGCGTCCCGCGGCTCGATCGGATGCTGTGCTATCGCAGCGACAGGTAGCTCGTAGTCGAAGTCGTCCGTCTTCACGCTGGTCGAGAGTAGCCAGACGCTGCTCGGGTTGGTGCTGGCCCGTCCCGGGTCCTTCGCGGTTCGCGGTGCGGGCGTAGTTTCGGTTACCCTCAGTCGTTGTGGACGATACCAGTACCCCTGAGGCGCCCAGCACTCTGACCTGTGTCCGCTTCTTTGCCGGCGAGACCCTCGCCGAGGGGTTGACACGAGTCATTGACGCCCAATTTGGGATCGCCGTCGCAATCACCAGCACGCCTCCCGAGGAACAGACCGCCGCAGTACATGAGACCCGCAAGGCCATCAAGCGGCTGCGTGCGATGTTGCGGCTAGTGCGCGACAGCATTTCGCTCGATGTCTACCACACCGACAACGCCGCTCTGAAGCTGATCGCGGCGGAGTTGGGAGCGGTGCGGGACGCATGGGTCATGGCCGAGATCCTCGACCGGCTGCTGCCTCACGACGAGGACACCGCGGCCGCCGTGGATGAACTCGTCGAGCGTCTCCAGGAGCGTTATCGGGCGGAATCTGCTGCGGTGCTCGGCAACCAAGCTCATTTGGCCTCGATCATGGACCAGCTGCAAAACGCCCGCGAACGCGCTGCTCGGTGGACGGTGGTGGCCGGCGAGCAGTCGGTACCGTTGCCGCACGAGTTTGCGACCGTCGCCCCGGGGTTGCAGCGCGTCTACAAGCGCGGGCGGCGCGGCATGCGTATCGTCGCCGACTCACCAACCGACACACTGCTCCACGTCTGGCGGAAGCGCGCCAAGTACCTCCGCCATCAGGTCGAGGCACTCAACGTGCTGGATCCAGAGCCTCTCGCCGAAATGGAAGAGCGGCTTGCCAATCTGACCGACCTCCTCGGCGACGACCACGACCTTGCCGTGCTACTCAACCGCTTCCATCACGACGGTCAACTTGTGGCCGACATCCCGATGGATGGTGTGCTCACGGCCGTTCATGAGAACCGGCAGCGCTTGCAGGAGGACGCCATCACCCTGGGGCAGGACATCTTCGAAGAGCACTCGAGCTTCTTCCTCTCATACATCGAGAGCGTCTGGCGCGAAGGAGCGACTTTCTAGACAGCCCCCGTTGCCAACGGCCTTACTGCAGGAGGGATCCCTGTGCGTCGTTCCGTTCTTGCTCGATCCCCATGTGGGAATAGGCGTGTGGGGTCGCAACCCGGCCGCGCGGCGTCCGCTGGATGAAGCCCTCCTGCAACAAGAAGGGCTCGTAAGCGTCCTCGACTGTCTCCGGTTCCTCGCCGACGGCTATGGCCAATGTCGAGAGGCCTACCGGCCCACCGCCAAACTTGGTGATGATCGACTCGAGTATTGATCGGTCGACCTTGTCGAGACCCGCATCGTCGACCTCGAATACCTCGAGTGCGCGCAGCGCCGTCTCTCCGTCGACCACGCCGCGCGATCGTACGGCAGCGAAGTCCCGTACCCGCCGCAGTAGCCGGTTTGCAATGCGCGGGGTACCTCGGGAACGCAGCGAAACCGTGTCCGCCCCATCGGGCGTCACTTCCACTTCGAGGATCGTCGCCGACCGCATGACGATGCGACCGAGATCTGCCGTGTTGTAGTAATCCAGGCGAGCGACATAGCCAAAGCGGTCGCGCAGCGGGGGCGCCACCCGGCCGACCCGGGTGGTTGCGCCAACCAGAGTGAATGGCGGCAGGTCCAGACGGATAGAACGCGCCGCCGGCCCTTTCCCGACGACGATGTCGAGCTGAAAATCCTCCATCGCCGGGTAGAGCACCTCCTCCACCTGGCGGGGCAGGCGATGTATCTCGTCGATGAACAGCACATCGCCCCGCTCGAGATTGGTTATGACGGCTGCCAGGTCACCGGGACGCTCTAGCGCCGGGCCGCTGGTTGCCTGGAAATGAGCCCCCATCTCGACGGCCAGGATCCCTGCGAGCGACGTCTTGCCCAGTCCCGGCGGCCCGGAGAACAGCACATGGTCAACAGACTCGCCGCGTTGGCGCGCCGCCTCGATCAGGATCGTTAGTCGCTCCTTGAGCTGGTCCTGACCGATGAAGTCTTCCATGTGGCGCGGACGCAGCGTCACTTCCTCCGGCTCCTCCTCCGGGAGCGGGTCCTTCATCAGCAAACCTTCGTCACGCACCAGGGATCACCGTTGCCTTCCGAGTTCCTGCAGCGCAGCACGTAGTGAGTCTTCCACACTTCCGTCTGCCGGTAGATCGCGCAAGACTTCACGAATCTCCGTCGACTGGTACCCGAGCGCCTCGAGAGCCTCTCGCACCTCCGCTACCGGTCCGGTGGCCTGGAGCGGCGAATCCGGCAACTCGAGTTTGGGACGCAACTCCAGAAGGAGCTTCTGCGCACTGCGCTGGCCGATCCCCGGGACCGCAGTGAGCGCACCTGCATCCTCGGCGATGACAACGTGACGGAGATCGTCAGGATTCAGTGTCGCCAGCACTGCCAGGGCGAGCTTGGGACCGACGCCGCTGACCCCAAGCAGCGTCTGGAAGATGTTTCGCTCGTCGGCCGAGGAGAAGCCATACAGGGCCATTACGTCCTCACGCACATGTAGGTGAGTGTGCAGAACCGCGGGTTGACCGATGCCCGGCAGCGCCGCGATGGTCACCGGCGTCACTGCGATCTCGTAGCCGACTCCACCCACATCCAACAGGATCGTCTCGATTCCCTTTTCCGCGATCTCGCCGCGCAGTCTTCCGATCATGGCAACTCCTGAGCCATCCGCCGTAGCGGCGCCGACTGAATGTGGCACAGGGCTATCGCCAGCGCATCCGCGGCGTCTGCCGGCGATGGCGCCTCTTTCAATCCCAGCCGCATCGCAACCACCTTCTTCATCTGCGCCTTGTCGGCGTTGCCGTACCCGCTCAGAGCCCGTTTCACCGCAGATGGCGAGTACTCCGCAACCTCGATCTCGTGTTGCGCCAACGCCAACAGCACAACGCCGGAGGCCCGGCCAACAGTTGTGGCGGTCTGGAGATTCCGGTTCACAAAGACTTGCTCGATCGCAGCTTGGTCCGGGCGGTACTCAGTCAACAGCGCATCGATATCGCGGTAGAGCTCGGCCAGCCGAGTTCCGACACCGGCGCTGGGATCGGTGCGAATAACCCCCGCTGCCCGCGCACTCACATCGTGCCCGCGCGCCTCCACGAGGCCGTAGCCAAGCGTCGACAGACCCGGATCGATTCCAAGAACGAACATGTGTTCCCATAGGGTAGGGATCGAGG
>JASJEG010000213.1 GCA_030064765.1 Acidimicrobiia bacterium
CAGGTACCCGAGATAGCCGTCCTGCCACAGCACGTTGTCGCCCCACTGGGTGCCCTGGTCGGCGTGGTACACGTAGTGGCCGACGGGGACCGCGTCACCCAGAGGATTGCCGTTGTCAGGAATCGTCGGGTGGAAGCCACCGCGGGCCGACCAGCCATTGCTTCCATTGGAGGGTCGGCCTCCCCACCCCGCCACGCCGTAGGTGCCGGAAATGCCGGGGAACTTACCCCCGTAGGTCGGATTCCAGCTGTCGTCGATACGGATGTAGTAGCGGAAGTAGATCTCCTCGGGCTCCGAACCGGTCTGCTCTTCGAACTTGTAGGCGAACCCGGATCCGAAGTTGTCTCCTGCCGGGACGGTTACCTGCAGCGCTTGCCCGTCGAGCGGTTCGAAGCCGGGCGCCGCAGCAATCAGCTGCAGGGTGGCCGAATCCGTGTTGCGATAAGCGTCGCCCCAGGAGGCATCGTCAAACGTTGTGTGCTCGTACACATCAGGATGTCCTCCCAGCCCGGCATCTCCGTCATACGAGTACGCCAGGCCATTCTGCGCCGGCGGCAGCGACCCCGGGTCGTGGAATACCCGGAAGACTCCGACGTCCAGCGCCGAGCTGCCGTATTCGGCATAGCTCCACAGCTGCAGCGTCGCTGAGGTCACCGCGGCGCCACTCGGTATCGCTGCCAGGTCGAAGCGGACCAGTGTGGGGTTGGCGGCGATGCGAAGCCGGGTGTCATCGCCGAAGCCTTGGTAGGTGGAGCTGTCGAGGTGGGTGTCGGCCACCGGTGAGAGCACGACCATGCCCGCGGAGGTGTTGACCGTCAGCTGCGGGCGCTCGGCAGTCACGGGGTGCTCCCGGCTGTAGAAGTCGAATGGGCCGGCGCCGCCCACCCGGCGCAGCATGAATCCTTGATTGGGGGTCCCAGCCAGCCACTCCGAAACCAGCGCAGTGACATCCCAAGTGTGCGGTCCCGGAGTGTTGTCATCGGGCAGGGATTCGACCGCATAGGCGACGCCGCCCTGAGCGGTACCGGCGGCGTCGGTCCAGTCACCCATGAAGTTGTCCCATGCCAGCATTGCCGCCCGGTTGTAGAAGTCGCGCGTCGCTCCATCGTCTGCCGCCATCGTTCCTTCGACCCAGACCGCTCGCGGATCGTCGGCTCTCAGGGTCGGGTCCGGGCAAGACTGCGCCGCGGCCACACTCGGTTCTGGCCCGTCGATCGCTACGAGAGTCGCTGCCAGCAGGGCAATCGCGATCAGGGTCTTCTTTCTGTGGCGACGGCGATCGAACAACACAATCTCCTCCCTGTGAGCATCCGGAGTATCGGCAGCAGCCTCATGTTGCTTGAACCCGGGGCCTATCCGAGGTCGAACGGCCATCCCAGGGATGACCTCGGGCCGCTAGATCACGCCTGGAGTGTGAATGACAATGCACGGACGCGCTGTGGTTGGTAGGAAAGGACGCAAGGCATGAGCAAGCTGGACGACATCCTCGAAGGGGCTCGCGACAGCATTACGGTGCGCCGGGTCTACGGCGATCCCTATGAGAAGGACGGGGTCACTTTCATTCCAGCCGCGGCGGTACGTGGCGGCGGCGGCGGCGGCGAAGGGGAGGATGCCAACTCGTCGAGTGGGTCCGGCGGCGGGTTTGGCGTGATGGCCCGTCCGGTCGGGGCGTATCGGATAAAGGACGGCGAAGTGAGCTGGGTCCCGGCTGCCGATACGACAAAGGTCATCATCTTCGGCCAGGTGGTCGCCATTGTTGGTCTGCTGGTGCTGCGGTCGATCCTCCGCTCGCGCAGCGAGTAGCAGTCCCTCGAACTGACCAGTTCTGAGTTCCCACCTTCGTTTGTTCGGTCGCGTCGCTCTGGCAACAGGCTATACCGAACGATGTTGTCACAGATCGACCCAAGGCTGAAGATTGTTAGCTATACTGGGTCCCTAGCTAACTCTCTATTCACATACGGGGGCATATCTTGGTACAATCTTCAGTACAAGCAGACATAGATGAAACAGACAAGACGATTCTGCGTCTGCTCCAGGCCGATGGCCGCGTGAGCAACGCCGAGATCGCCCGTCGCGTCGGCCTGTCTGCTCCAGCGACTCACGCTCGGATACGACGGCTGGAGGAGGCCGGGGTCATCAGGCGATACGCCACGTTGCTGGACCGCGAGACCATTGGTTTCGACATGGTCTGTTTCATCAACGTCTCGTTACAACTTCACCAGTTCGAGGCAATCGAGCGGTTCAAGGAACTGGTGCAGGACATGCCGGAAGTGTTGGAATGCCATCACATCACAGGAGAGTTCGACTACCTGCTCAAGGCGGTGTTTCGCACTCGCGACGAGCTGCAGGAGTTTGTAGTCAACAAGCTCACACCTATTCCCGGCATGGCACGGATCAACACCAGCCTGGTGTTGATCGAAATCAAGGCGACCTCGGAACTGCCCATCGAGTGATCAACTCCGGGACGTTGCGGCGCCAGGAGGGATGGAGATGAGCGAGCACACCAACGGCGTTGCCGAGTATGTCGCCCGCGGCGAGGCGATGGCCCGGGCGGAGGCAGAACGACGGTCGATCATGCGGACCAAGAAGTTCGACACCATCGCCGTCCATGGCATCTACGACATGGAGGCTGCTCTCGCCAACCAAGGCAGCATCATCGAGCCCGGCTTCATGAGCTCGGCGCAGCACTTCGAGAACAGCGACCACATGGAAGCTGCCCTTGCCTACTTGATGCCCGCCTGGGTCTACTCCCGTATCGCCAATCCCACGGTTCACTACCTGGAGGAGACGCTGGCGCTTCTCGAGGGCTACGGATTCGACGGCGAGGCGTCGGCAGTCGCCACCGCCTCCGGAATGGCGGCCGTGTTCATGGCGACCAACCCATTCCTGCAAAAGCCGGAACCCGGAACCAACATCGTGGCCAGCTGTCGCTGCTACGGCGGCACATTCATGCTCTTTGCGGAACGCTACGGCAACGAGCGGGGGATCGACATCCGCTGGGTGCGCAATCCCCTCGACTTGAACGAGTGGGCCGAGAAGATCGACGGCGACACCCGCTTTGTGTACGGGGAGACTCCCTCCAACCCCTCGCTGAGCGTGATGGACATCGAGGCAGTGGCCAACATCGCCCACGCCGCCGGCCTCCCTCTGATCGTCGACAGCACGGTCGCCACACCGGCACTCACCCGACCGCTCACCCTTGGTGCCGACATCGTGATCCACTCCACGACCAAGTCGATGACTGCGTCCGGCTTTGCCATCGGAGGCGCCGTGATTGCTCGCCACGGCATCACAACCGACATCGGCCCAGACGAGATGCGTGACAACTTCGCCATGTACGTGAAGCTCTTGCCGTTCCGCGATCACGGACCAGGCATCAGTCCGTTCAATGCGCTGATGACGATCAACGATCTGCGCACGCTGCGGCATCGCATGGACTCCCTATCGAGTACCAGCATGCAGGTGGCGCAGTATCTCGAGGGTCACGACCATATCGATCGGGTCGCCTATCCGGGTATGGAGTCGATGCCCGGCCATGAGGTGGCGGCGCGGATGATGTGGCTCGTCGACGGTGCCGACGACTACGGCACCGAGGTCAACCGCTACGGCCACTTGCTGTCCTTTGAGGTCAAAGGCGGCGCCAAGGCGGCCCGTGAAGTGTTCGATAGGTTCGAGATGATCTGGCGGGCGACCGACCTGGGCAGGATCAAGAGCGTCGCCACGATCCCTGCGATCTCGACTCACCAGCAGCAGGGAGACGAAGGCCGGACGCTGGCCGCCGTGCCACCCAATCTGATCCGTCTCAACGTGGGCGGGGAACACCCCGACGACATCATCGCCGATCTCGACAAAGCGCTCGCTGCGCTGGATCGTTCGACGATGGTGGCGCCGACCCGACGCAGCGTCTAGTGCTTCGGGGCGACCCGGTCCAGCCAGCAATCGACTTGGCGGCGTGAGCGCAGCCGGACCCACTCGAGGTGCGCATGGCGAGGGTCGGCTGCCATGGCCGCATATTGCCTGCGGTACTCGGGGTGTTTCACCCACGCCCATCGGATGATGTTGTCCTCTGGCTCCCAGCGCAGGATATTGCGAAGGCTTTCTCTGTTCCCGTTCCACAGTTCGCGACGTCGCAGCCCCCGATCGATCGTGCGACGGGTAATCGCCGTCATCACGCGCCATCGAGGTAGATCGAGCCAAACGACGGTGTCGGCTGCCTGGAGGACCATCGGCTGCACTAGAGATCCGTAGTTGCCGTCGATGATCCACCGGTCTGCCTCGATGACTGCGGCGACGGCCGTCTCCATCTCATCCTTGGGACGGGGGGTCCAGTCCTCCTGCCAGAAGATGGCGTCGAGCTCGAGGTACAGGTACCTGGTACGCGCGGCGAGCTCGTTCCCGAGCCAGGTCTTGCCGCTACCGCTGGCGCCGATGATGACAAACCGCTTCACTGCCAGCAGGCTATACGCCCGCTTGCGTCACTTCTCGCAAAACCCACCTTTCGATGGATGGTGCCGATCATCTTCGGGCAATAGGTTGCCGCTCAGTCGTCGTTAGGAGTCGCAAGTGAGCAAGCTGGCCATGGTCATCAAGACACAGACCCAGCCGGGAAAGCGCACCGAGGTTGCCGCTCTGTATCAACAGCACCTCGCACCGCGTGCCGAGAGGAACGAGGAACAGGAAGTGGTTGTCTGGTGCGACGATGTCCACGATCCCGATGTCTTCTACCTGTTCGAGATCTACGCCAGTCAAGAGGCGATGGGGGCCAATGCCCAGGCGCCGTGGTTTGCTGAGTACATGGCTGCTGCCGGACCGCTGCTGGCTGCGGAGCCGGAGGTGGGAATGGCGGTGCCGGCCTGGAGCACCGGGCTCTAGGGAAGGCTCTCAGAGGTCGGCGCCCAGCCAGGCGGCAGCAATCTGGGACCTGCTTTCGAATCCGGTCTTGCGCAGGATGGCGTGCACGTGGTCCTTGACCGTCGCCACGGAGATGAAGAGGGCGTCGGCGAGCTGGCGGTTCGAGTAGCCGGCGGCCACCAACGTCGCAACTTCGCTCTCCCGGCTTGTCAGCGTGGCGAACGCAGGATGGCGGCGCGGGCTCGCATACACCACAGCGGGATCGCCGGTGAGGTCGACGGTGAGGTCGTGCGATCGGGAACCAGCCAGTCCGACGATTTCTGTCACCGGCAGTTGGTCGGGATGGTTGGTGACCGCAGCCACCAGATCTCGGATCTGAGCGCTGGTACCGTCGTCCATGGCTGCGAAGCTAGCAGGAGGAACCATGTCGAGTGAGCGTGATCTCATTGAGCGCTACTTCGCGGCAATGCGCCGGGGAGCTGCGGCAGAGGAGGAGATGATGGAGCTCTTCTCCGAGGACGTCGTGTACGTAGAGCCGTTCACCGGCGAGGCCGAACCCTGGGTAGGCAAGGATGCGGTCCGGACCGCGCTTCGTCAAGGCTGGGAGCAGCCGCTTCCGGATCTCGAGCTCGAGGTCCGGCGCATCGACATCTCCGGGTCGCAGGCAACCGCCGACTGGGTATGTACTTCACCCGCTCTTCCCGGACCTGTTGCCGGCAAGGATGAGTACACGATCGTCGCGGGGAAGATCACCCGGCTGGTGGTTCGGCTCGTCGCAGCGCCGGACTAGGTCACTCACACACCTGATCGGGTTCTTCGCCCGTGAGGGTCAGGAACGCTTCCCGCAACTCGGAGCAGCCGGTGTTGTCGAACCGTGTCATCTCAACCGGATGGCCGATGATGCCCCACACGATGATCTCTGCAGTTTGCTCCGATCCACGTTCGTGCCACTCTCCGGCTCGCCAGCCTTCCAGATCCCGCAACTCGAGGAACTCATCCCGCACGTCGGGGGTCAGCATCTCGTAGTCCCAGGTGTGAGCCAGCTCGTGGAGCACCACCCAGTTCTCGAACGGGCCGGTATCGCGGGTGCAGAGCCAAATCTGGGTCTCGCGGCCGCGGCGCCACGCCATCCCGACCCGCCCGTTGCACTGCTCCTTGTCATCGAAT
>JASJEG010000214.1 GCA_030064765.1 Acidimicrobiia bacterium
CTGGCCCGGATTCGGGCCATCACGGACCAGCAAACGGTTGACCGGGACTTCGCCGAGATGGTTGATGCGGAGGCAGCCGCTAGCGCAGTGTCCGGGTCCGACCCGGTTGCCGCACCGGCGAGCGTGCGCAACAGAGACTCCTCGGTCGTAGTCGTCAGCGGTACGAATGGCGTTGTTGAAGTAGCCCTCGGTTTGGCGGTCCAGATTGCAGGACTCGGGCTTCCTTGTGTCATCGTCGACTTCGACACCGTTGAGCCAGCGCTGGCACAACGGCTCGGTGCGCCCCTTTCTCCGAATGTGCTCTCAGCCTTGGAATCGCTGCGGTTCTCTGGGGAGGTCACACAGACGGTCCTCGGTCATCAGGCAGGCTTCGGCCTTCTTGCGGGTCTCCCCAGCCCACGGGAATGGGCGGCCTGCGGGGCCAATGATGCTGTTGATTTGATCGAGATGCTGGCCGCTACCTACTCGAACGTGATAGTGCGCGTCCATCGTCAACTCGAGGACCTTGCGCCTTTTGGACTTGGAGTAGGGCGGTTTGACCTGGCCAGACGGATGGTTGCCCTAGCGGATCATCTAGTTGTTGTCGGCGATCCTTCCCCCGTTGGGGTTACGGCAGTGCTGTCGTGGATTGGGGAGGCGCGCTCCCTGAGCGGTGAGCCTGTGCATGTCGTGATGAACCACAGCGGACGCAGCTTGTTCCAGCGCGGGGAGATCATCGACGAGATCGGCCGGACTTTCCGGTCCGCCTCAGTGGTCTTCGTTCCCGAGGATCCGCGAGTGCGCAAAGCTGCCTGGCAGGGGGAAATCGCCTCCCAGGGCAGGTTTGGAAAAGCCCTTGACGAGCTCGTTCCTCAACTGATTGGCGGAGCCCCAGTTGCAACGGGAGGCGCCGAGTGACCGCTCGCTCGAGTGCCTACGAGAAGCTGCGAGCCCGGGCCGCTGAACGGATCGAGGACCGCAAGCTTGATACGGACCGAGAACCAGAGCAGGTGCGGCGGGCCATCTCCGGAGTAGTCGGCGAGTACCAAGCGACAGCGCATCGCGGAGTCAACGAACCGCTGCGTGACCCGGCGGACATGGAGCGACGCATCTGGATGGCGGTCGCCGGCTTTGGTCCACTAACCGAACTCTTCGAGAACCCGCACATCGAGGAGATCTTCATCGAAGGCCCTCGGATTTCTTTTATCGATGACTCGGGTCGATTGCGGTCGCATGTCGTGTCAACCACCGAAGCGGAACTGCGCCAGGTCATCGACCGTGTTCTGGCTGGAACGAATCGCCGGCTGGATAGTTCGAACGCGATCGAGCAAGCGCACATCCTGGATGGAACTGCCCGTCTCACCGCTGTGGTGCCTCCTGTTGCGGCTCGGCTGTCGGCAACGATCCGCAAGTACACAGTTGCCGAGGAAACCCTGGGATCGATGGTCGGGCTGGGGTCGGTGAGCCGCACTGCAGCCTCCTTTCTGTGGGCGACGGCGCAAGCCAATACCTCGATTCTCTACTCGGGGGCCACCGGGGCGGGTAAGACCACCATGATGAGCGCTTGGCTTCGCGCAGTGCCCAATGACCAATGCATCCGCATCGTCGAAGAGGTGCGCGAGCTGCACATTCCGCTCCCGCCGCACTCCAGCTACTACGAGGCCTCGCCCGTGTCCCTCCAAGGCGACCGCCGCGTCAGCCTTCGTGACCTTGTCAGAGTGTGTCTAGCGCAACGAGTCGATCTGCTTTGTGTTGGCGAGGTCCGGGGCGCTGAAGCTTTTGAGCTCACTCGGGCGGTCAACGCTGGGTGCGGATTCTCCTGCACTGTTCATTCGAACTCGGCTAGGGATGCGCTTGCCGCCATCGTCAACGCCGCAATCATGGCTGGGGAGAACGTCACCGAGTCGATTGTGCGGCGAGTGTTTGCCAACTCGATCGACTTCGTCGTTCACCTCGATCGAGACATGTGGCGTCCTGACGATTCCGAGCAGGGCGTGCGCCGTCAGGTCACAGAGATCCTTGCGGTGACGCCGTCGCTTTCTTCAGACGATTTCACCACCGAACCGATCTTCATCCGCCCCGCTCTTGGCGAGACGATGCGGTGGACTGGAAGCTACCCACCCGAGAGCCTGGCGCGCCGGATCGATCGAGCGCTCCCCGCCGGAGTATCGCTGAAGCGCATTCTGCATGGTGATTGGAGCCCAGATCTATGAGGCTGCTTGCCGCGCTCGCGACTGCGTTCTTTGTCTATCTCACCGTCGGGTATCTGACCGGCAATGCTCCGAATCTCGGAACAAGGGTGCGGAAAAAGCAACAGGTGTCGAAACGCCAGCAATGGCTCATCCAAGCCGGGTCTGACCTGTCGCTGCGTCAGTTCTGGGCGGGTTCTGTTGTCTCCGGATTAGTTGCCTTTGGACTGCTCAGGGCGATAGTGGGCACGTGGTGGGTTGCGCTCATTCCTTCGCTTGCGATCGCGTTTCTGCCGTTCGCCTACTTCGCACGGCAGCGAACCGAGCGCCTTGCGTCTGTCCAGAAGGCCTGGCCCGACGGTCTGCGCGAAGTGCTGGCCCATGTCAACTCGGGGGCCACCTTGGCTGCGGCGATTGAGTCACTCGCCTACAAGGGTCCAGGGGCGCTACAGGAGGCGTTTGCGCGTTTCCCGTCTCAGGCAAGAATGCTCGGCGTCGTTCCCGCCCTGGAGATAGTCAAGGAAGAGTTGTCGGACCCGTCGTCCGACAAGGTTCTAGAGGTCTTGATTCTGGCCCATCAGTTCGGTGGTAGCAGCCTCAAGAGGGTGCTGCGTGACTTGATCGACACGATGTCCGCAGATCAGCTGACCAACGAGCAGATCCGTACTGCCGGCTTCGAGCAACGGCTCGAGGGATTGGTCGTTGGCTTGGCGCCGTGGGTGATCCTGCTCTTCCTTGCCACTGTCCCTGAGACCTATCGGGAGTTCTACCGAAGTCGCGAGGGTCGCTTTGTCGTCATGGTCGCCGCGGTCTGGGCGTCGTTCGGATGGCTGTTGATGCGTGTGATTGCTCGTACGCCACAAGAGATCAGAGTCTTCGGTGGGGGTTCAGCAGTCCCCGGCGACGATGTTCGGCTGGGGGTCTCGGAGTGAGCCTTTCTCTACTCGAGTTCATGGCGGTGCTGGCCAGCGCAACGTTTGCCGTTGCTGTGGCGTGGTTTCTCGTGCGACCTTATCGGCCGCTTGCAGGCCGGGTGCGGCCATACACGACCGTGTCCCGAGTCCGGCTGACCAGATCGGCTGACGTGGGCGGGACGGCACATGCCGGACCCACCTTCGGCAACGCAACGCTGCGTAGGTTGTTCCAGCCAATGCTCGATGAGGCTCTTGCCAGCTTTGGCCGACTCGTCTCCACGTCAAGCACAAGTCGACTCGCGTTGCGGCTTCGCCATTCCGGCTTGTATCCAGAACTCGGCGACCTAGATCGAGTTCAAGAGTTTCGTGTTAGGTCGTTCACCAGATCGGTTGGCTATGCCTTCGGTCTCGGGATCCTTGGCCTGCTCATCGAAGGCCCTGTGTTCATGGTCGTGTTTGCTCTGCTTGGCTTCACCTATGGGGTCCTGATCGCACGGGGTCGTCTCGATAAGGCCGTGAGCGCGCGTCGAGAACGGATGCGCGGCGAGCTCTATACGATCAATCAGCTGATCGCAATGCGCACGAGAGTGGGCGGCGGAGTCGCAGACGCCATCCGGCACGTGGTGATCAGGGGGAGCGGAGCTTTTGTCGACGAGCTTGCGGAAGTGCTGCGGCTTCATGAGAGCGGGGTGGCGATGAGCGCCGCCCTCGAGCGGGCGGCAAGTCTGACATCGGAGCCAGAGGCTGCCCGTACCTTCTCCGTTCTGGCAACCGCTCAGGAACGAGGTGCTGATCTAGGAGATGCGCTCTTCGATCTGAGCAAAGATCTGCGGGCCGCTCGACGCGAGGAGATGCAGCGCGACGCATCGCGCCGCCGTCTACTCATGGTGGTACCGATCGTCGTGATTCTGGCGCCAATCGTCCTGCTGTTCATTGCTGGCCCGATACCGCAAATCATCTTTGGAGGGACATGAGAACAGTAAGGAGAAACGGATGAATCTGGTGCTGGCGCAAATGCGGGCGATGCTCGATCGAGTGCACCACAACGAGGAAGGTGCCGTTGAAAGCGCTCAGATCTTTGCCTGGATCGTCGTAACCGTGATTGCGATCATGGCTCTCGGTGCGCTGCTACAAGCGCTGGGTGTCGACGTCATCAATTGGGTGCGCGATCAGATCGGCATCTGAGTAGGAGCGGGACGTGGTTCTTAGCCCCCGGCGCTTGCCAGCCCGGATGGGCAGGGACGAGCGCGGCATTGCCTCGGTCGGCATTCTGCTTGCGGTCGCGTTCACCATGATCGTCGCAGTGATGGTCGTCAACTTGTTCCTCTACCTCTATGGCCACAGCGCGGCCCGAGCCGCTATTGACGAAGGAGTCCGGGCCGGCTCCAGGGTCGCGGCCGGTGAGGATGCTTGCGAGGCGAGGGCTCAAGAAGCTCTCCAGGGTCTGATGCCGGGACCGCTGGGTTCGGGTGTCGCCATCGACTGTTTGCTCGTTGGGGATGAACTGCTTGCCGTTGCCGACGTAACTCTCACAAGCCCTCTACCCGGAGTACCCACATGGTCATTCCAGATGGTGGCGAGGGCTGTGCAGGAAACGGGAGAATGATGCGCTCTCGGTTTCAGACAATCCTTCACGATCAATCCGGCGCTACCTACGCCGCGGTTGAGATGGTGCTGGTTCTGGGTCTCATTCTGTTACCGATGCTCGCCGGAATCGCACAGTTGCCGCGATGGGTCGACGCCAAGTCAACTGCAGATCTTGCCGCCCAGGAGGCGGCGCGCCAGGTGGTGCTAGCCGACACGATGGATGAGGGCTTTGCTGCGGCGGTTTCGGTTGCGGAGGCAGTTGTCAACAATCGGGGGTTGGATGTTGGTGCGCTCACTGCGGTGACAATCACGGGGGAACTGCAGCGAGGCGCCACCATTCGGGTAACCGTCACCCTGCAAGTACCTCCGGTGGTCCTCCCCGGAGTCGGACCGGTCGGCGGTACGATCAGCCTCTCCCGATCCGCCGCCGAACGGGTCGACGACTATCGCCAGTTCGGCGACTACGACGGTTGATTCGTCTGCCAGATCTGTGCCGGTTGAAGCTATCCCAGTGTTCGGTGGAGGAACGCAGTCATGTGACCCTGGTCACATTGCTGGTGCGACAGAACCTGTCGTTAAGCGGCGGGTTACGACTTCTCGTGACTCCGACAGCGGCGAGCTTGTCGACATCGCTATCGAAGATCGAACCGTCATCATCGGTGAACAAGTCACCGCCACCGTCATCGGTGTAATCGGGACGCGCACCAAGAACGCCGCCATTTGCCCCTGCGTCACATTCGCTGTTGGCCAGAGCGCAAGGTGGTCCGGCGGGCTGCGCAGTATCGACCGACCGTAGCGAACGGACATGCACGCCGCCGACGCGCCGTACTTCCGGCAGAAGGAGGCAATGCTGCCATGCCTTCGTGTCACGCAGCCCGATCAGCAGCGGCACCTTTAGCCTCACATCGCCGGTGAGTTTCGAGAAGCGACGCTGAAGCCCTCTACACGAAACTGTCCGTCGATGTGTCCCGGATTGGTACGGATGCGGTGCCCTCGAACGTGTACGGCTCCACCAAGCCGAGGCGGACTTCGAGCACGTCGAAGATCGGGCGACCAGGAAGGACCCTCGCCCCAGTCGTCGCCCCGCCTGCTCAGGAATGCCCATCGCGCGCATGCGGCGAAGCATGCGGGCTCGCTCGCTGCGTTCTCTATCGGCGCTGCTAGTGGTCAGGCGACGTCTAGGAAACGGCGGATCGCCTCTCGGATGATCTCGCTGGTTGACGTGTGGTCAGCTTGGGCTCGAGCCTCGATCGCAGCTCTAAGCTCCGGGTCAATCCGAACCGGTACCACCTCTGCCGGGCCCGACCCCATCGGCGGGCGACCGCGGCG
>JASJEG010000215.1 GCA_030064765.1 Acidimicrobiia bacterium
TGTTGTTGACAACGATGCTGCTTTCAGGTCGAGCCTCGACGTCACTGCTCTCGATAGTGAAGACATGGCGGCGGTCTTCAGGTGGCTGGGCATCAGCACCCTGGGCGAGTTGGCGTCCCTTCCTCGGGCCGCGGTCGTATCTCGATTTGGTCCGGATGGTCTGCGCGCTCATCGACTCGCCTCTGGTGAGGATCGCGCCACCCACAGCAGAGTTATTGCCGATGACCTCAGCATCGAAGAGAGATTCGATCCTCCACTCGAAAACCTGGAGCAGGCGGCCTTTGTCGCCAAGGCACTTGCTCACCAGTTGCTCGCCTCGGCTGCTTTGCAAGGCAGCCTCCCGCATCGCATAGAGGTCGAAGCCGAAGCTGCCGATGGTGCAGTGCGTACCAGAACCTGGCGAAGCGCCGATCCCTTCAGCGAAATGATGCTGGCGGAACGGGTACGGTGGCAGATCCAAGCTTGGCTCGATACCGCCCGGCTCCGCAGCGGTCCCGGCATTCGGGGTGGCTTGGTGCGGCTGCGAATACTGCCGGCAGATCTGTCGGACGACGGGCGGCAACTAGCTCTTGACGAGGATGCCCTCTCTTCGGCCGAAGCGCAGCGCGCCTTTGCACAGTCTCAGGCGATCGTTGGTGACGATGGCGTACTTCAGGCGGCCCCGCAGGGAGGCAGAGATCCAGCCGAACGGACTATCTGGTATCGCTGGGGGGAGGAGCCTCCTACGCCGGATCGTGATCCGCTGGCTCCATGGCCGGGACGTGTTCCAGAACCTTCTCCGGCTCTCGTTCCGTCCGAACCCTATCCGCTGGATGTTGATTGGGACGGCGGAATTCCTATCCGGATCAGATTGGGGAGCAGATGGGTCGAGGTCATCTCATGGGCCGGTCCCTGGCGCAAGGTGGGGCGTTGGTGGGATGGGGAGCACCCTGCGGATCGCTATCAACTCGTCACATCCGCAGGCGCCTTCCTCTGTGCCGTCATCGGGGGGAAGACCTACATGACAGGGGTCTATGACTGATGCAAGATCCGGAATTGCCTCTCGATTATTTCGTGCACCTGCTCCCGCAGCGCATCGATGTCCTCTTGCACCGTCAGATGGCTGGTTTCGATCGGATCGTGAATCACCACGCTGGCATCACCCCTGTAGAAGAGCTTGGATCCGGGTGGCCACACCTCCCACGTCCCATTCACCGTCACCGGAACCACCGGCAGACCGGTTGCGATCGCCATGCGAAAGGCGCCCTTCTTGAAAGGATGCAGCTCACCATCGCGGCTCCGGGTCCCTTCCGGGAACACGATGAGCGAATATCCATTCTCCTTCGCCCGAGCAACGCCTTCGTTGATGGCGGCATAGGACCGCACCCCGGCCCCACGGTCGATCTTGACGATGCCGCCCACCTTGAGCGCCTGGGCAAACACGGGGATCTTGTACAGCTCTTTCTTGGCCAGGTAGCGGATCGGGGTGGGAATCGCGCGGAACAACAGGGGGATGTCGAAGTTGGACAAGTGGTTGGCAAGGAAGAAGTACTGGGTACCGGGCTCGATCCGGTCCGCACCTTCAACCTCCCAATGCACCGGCGGCACCGCCAGGAACACCGTGCTCCAGATCCTGATGATCAGCTCGCCGGCGCGGCGCCACCGCAACGTCATCACGGCGATGAATATCGCTGAAATGATGATGGTAAACAGCATGAAGAGCGGGACGACGATCGCAGATTTGAGTGCGAGCAGTGTCTTCCGGAGCATCGCAGTAGCGTAGTGCACCGCTGTGCCGCACTCAGAAAGGGAGTTGGTGAGGACTCTAAGCAACAACCAGGCTCGCCGGATTGCGTTGGCGGCACAGGGCTTGACGACACCGCGGCCGAAGGGGCGCGTCGATCGGCGCCATTTCCGCAAGGTGATCGGCAACATCGGGCTGTTGCAGCTGGACTCGGTCAATGTGCTGCAGCGATCCCACTACCTGCCGATGTGGTCGCGACTCGGGCCGTACTCGATCGAGGCGCTGGACGAGTACACCGCTCGCAGCGGGGAGATTTTCGAGTACTGGGGTCATGTTGCCTCTCTATTGCCGGTTGAGCTGTATCCGTTGTTGCGTTGGAGGATGGAGGAGATCGAGGCCGGGCCGAGGACGCAGCGAATCATTCGAGACCATCCTGAATACATCGAAATGGTCTACCAGGAAATCGCCGCCCACGGTCCGTTGACCGTGTCGGATCTCTCGGATCCAGGAGCGCGCACCGGTCCCTGGTGGGGTCACGGGAAAGGCAAGATCGCGCTCGACTGGCTGTTCTCGAAAGGGAGGATCACCGCGTACCGCAACGGCAACTTCGGGCGGCTCTATGACTTGCCGGAGCGGGTGATTGCGGCGCAGCATCTCAACGCCCCTCGAGTGGAGCGACTCGAGGCATTCCGGCAGCTGCTGTTGCTGTCTGCCCGCCACCACGGGGTGGGGACGGCAGCGGATCTTGCCGACTATTACCGGTTGCATCGACCAACGGCACGCCAGGTGCTTGCCCAGCTGTCGTGCGATGGCGAGCTGGAAGAGGTCGAAATCGAAGGATGGTCCCACACCGCCTATCTGCATCCCGCAGCCCGTTGTCCGCAGCGGGCAACAGGCACCACCCTGCTCAGTCCCTTCGACTCACTGATCTGGGAAAGGGACCGCACCGAGCGTCTGTTCGGCTTCCTCTACCGGATCGAGATCTATGTGCCGGAGCCGGATCGGGTGTACGGCTACTACGTGCTCCCGTTTCTCATGGATGGAGAGCTGGTTGCACGTGTTGACCTGAAAGCCAGCCGCAAGGACGGCGAGCTTTTGGTTCGAGCTGCTCACATAGAGCCGAAGCGTAATCGGGCCCGGGTCGCCGCGGCGCTCGCCGCAGAACTCGAGGAGATGGGCCGTTGGCTGGGTCTCGCCAAGGTCGTCGTGGCGCAGCGCGGGAACCTGGCCAGCGCCCTGCGAACGGAGCTCTAGGGACGCACGACGCCGCTCGATTGGCCGTCCCTCGATGGGCACTCTCTGGTTGCGAGTATCGTTCTGGGTGACTCATGTCGAGAGAGAGGGCGGGCCATGGTGGACTTCCAAGATCGAGTTGCCATCGTTACGGGGGCGGGCGGCGGGTTGGGGAGAGAACACGCACTCCTCTTGGCCTCGCGGGGAGCCTCGGTTGTTGTCAACGACCTGGGCGGTTCTGTCTCTGGTGAGGGGTCGAGTGAGTCCGCTGCCGCCGCAGTCGTGAGCGAAATCGAGGCAGCTGGTGGAGTAGCGGTAGCCGAGCACTCATCGGTTGCCGACGCCGCAGGTGGCGCTGCCATCGTGCAGAAGGCGTTGGATGCGTTTGGTCGGATTGACATCGTCGTCAACAACGCCGGCATTCTGCGCGACAAGAGCTTTGCCAACATGACCTCCGAAATGCTCGACCCGGTACTCGACGTGCACCTGCGAGGTGCGTTCTACGTGACCAGGCCGGCCTTCGCTCAAATGAAGGAGCAGGGCTACGGCCGCATTCTCTTCACGAGCAGTGGATCCGGGATCATGGGGAATTTCGGCCAGGCCAACTATGGCGCGGCCAAGATGGGTCTGATCGGGCTCATGAACGTGCTCAAGGTGGAAGGCGCCAAGTACGGAATCAAGGCGAACGCGGTAGCGCCGATCGCTCACACGCGGATGACCGAAGGGCTGTTTGACGGGATTGTCGAACTGTTCTCACCCAGCCAGGTATCGCCGGCGGTCGCCTATCTGGTTTCCGAGGACTGTGAGCTCACCGGCGAGATTTGGTCGGTTGGGGGCGGTTCGGTGAGCCGCTTCTTTATCGGGCTCACCGAAGGCTATTTCAAGCATCCTGACGACGGGGCATTGACGATCGAGGACATCGCTTCTCACGTGGACGATATCCGGCGCGAGATCGACTACATGGTGCCCTTCTCGTCGCGAGACGAGTTTGGCAAGCTCGGGCCGCGACTCCAGAAGTGAGCCTGTCGCTGCCGTCCGACGGCGCCTCCAAGGATGCCTGGCGGGAGTGGGCCAAGTCCCGCCGCGCTGCCGTGGACTGGGAGGAAACCTCCGCTGCGATCGTCGACGGCTTGCGTAGCTGGATAGTCCCCAGCGACTACCTCACGGTGCTGGTCTTCCTCCCGATGATCCACGAGGTCAACCTCACACCGCTGGTCGAGAACGATGCGACGAGCCGGTTCGTTGCGACGCGAACGCCCGAACGCGACGGTGATCTGAGTGTCCATGAACTGGGTGGGCCGCTCGAGGTGCACCGCTTCGGATTCCTCCAACCCCACTCGTCGGCCCCGGTGGTGAGCCCGGATGAGATTGACGTCGCACTGCTCCCCGGCCTGGCGTTCGACTTGTACGGCAACCGCCTCGGGCGCGGCGCCGGCTACTTCGACAGGCTGTTGCGAGCCACGCGCGCCGACGCAGAGCATGTGGGTGTCGTTCCCGCGGGGCTCGTAGTCGATCGACTCCCGGCGGACGTCCATGACATCCCAATGGAGTACCTGGCCACTGAGGAGGGCGTGATCGAGACCGCCTAGCGGTCAGTCGGCGTCGATTACCAGCAGAGCGGAGCCGATGATGTCGAACCTGATCTGGCTACCCGGTGCACACCGCTCCCGGCTGCTTGCCTGCAGCAGCGTGTCGGCCACTTGGATCTCGACGTCATACATTCCGGCCCGATAGGTGACGCTGCGCACCGTCCCCTCGATGGCGCCGTCGTCGGCAATCTCTACTGCGTGCGGGGGCACGGCAATGCGATGCCTGCCGGGGGAGAGCCGGCACGCGGCGCGTCCCCACCCAAGATCCACCCAGCTGTCATGGGCCTTCGCGTCGACGTGAGCGTCAAACCCGAGGAGTCTGGCGACAAAGCCTGACTGCGGATCGTTCCAAATCTCCTGGGGTGTACCCCGGCGGATGATCCGGCCCCTGTCCATGACCGCAACCGTGTCGGCAACTGCGAAAGCTTCGTCGCGGTCGTGGGTCACGTACAGCGCGGTCACGCCGAGGCGGGTGAAGATCGCTCGCATCTCGTCTATGAGGTGCTCGCGCAAGGTTCGATCGAGGGCTCCAATGGGCTCATCCAGCAACACGAGGCGCGGGGCCGGCGCCAACGTGCGGGCAAGAGCTACTCGCTGCTGCTCACCCCCCGACAGCTCATGAATTGCACGATCGGCGTAGCCGTCGAGGCCGACGAGGCGCAACATCCGGTCGACCCGAGTGGAACGTTCCCCGTCCGGCAACCCCTGCATGCGGAGGCCGAACTCGACGTTCCCGGAGACGTCGAGGTGCGGAAACAGCGCATAATCCTGGAACATGAGCCCAAAACCACGAGCGTGCGGCGGAGTCCCACGCAGGTTCCTGCCGTCCCACGCGATCGTTCCTTCATCGAGACGTTGCAGGCCGGCTACCGCCCGCAGCAGAGTCGTCTTTCCGCAGCCCGAAGGGCCCATCACCGCTACGACCTCGCCGTCATGGACAGTGAGGTTGACCGTGTCCAGGGCCAGCGTCTCAGCGAACTGGACGGAAAGACGAAGACACTGCAGCATCAGATATCTCCGACCGTGTTCTTGCGTAGGCGCTCGATGAGCAGCACCGCGCCCGCGGTGAACACCATGAGAATCGTGCTCAATGCCATTGCGCTGGTAAAGCTAGCCTCCCCGGGTCTTCCGAGAAGCCGGAAGATGGCGGTCGGGAGTGTCGGATTGGTCGGCAGCGCGAGAAAAGAGGTAGCCCCGAACTCTCCGAGGGACACAGCGAAGGCGAATCCGGCACCAATGAGGGCGGCTCGGCTGACCATCGGCATGTCAACTTCGCGCCATACCTGATCAGGGGTCGCCCCCAGCACCGCAGCGGCCTCGCGCAGTTGGTGGCGTATAGACCGCAGCACCGGGACGGCCGTGCGGACCACAAACGGAATCGCCACCAGGGCATGTGCGATCGGGATGATCCAGACCGACGTACGGAGGTCGATTGGCTGATC
>JASJEG010000216.1 GCA_030064765.1 Acidimicrobiia bacterium
GAGGTTCCGGTCATGTGGGAAGGCAAGTCCAGCAAGTGCGATGGCTGTCGTGCGACCGTTAACGCCGGCGGCAAGCCGTGGTGCGTGAAGACCTGCCCAAGCAACGCACTCATGTACGGCCCGCGGGAGGAGATCAGAGCCGAAGCCCATCGGCGTGCCGACGCAATGCGGGAGCGCTATCCAAACGCTCAGGTCTATGGCGAGACTCAGGCCGGCGGGCTCGGCATGCTGGTCGTGGCCCCGGATGATCCCGAGTTGCTGGATATCCCGCTCGACCCCAAGACGCCGTTCATGGCAGATGTGTGGCAGAAGGTCGTGCAACCGGGTGCGGTGGCGCTGACGCTCGGCGCCACGGTGCTGGCCGGTATCGGCGGAGTGATCGCTCGCCGCCGGCATCAAGAGGAACTAGTTGTGCTCGAGGCCGAGGAAGTGATCGAGGGCGAGGACACAGACACCGAGCAGGAGGAGGGCTGACATGGCAGTTCGCGAACCACTGCGTGACCGAGAGATCCTCCGCTACCGAAAGCGGCCCCGCATCGTTCACGCCATGCTGGCCAGCTCATTCCTCGTGCTGCTCTTCACCGGCTTGATCATCCTGTGGCCGGCGCTGGCGGGGCTGGCCCCGGGCGGGTTGACCCGCTGGCTGCACCGAGTGGCGGCCGTCGTCTTCATGGCGGTCCCGTTTGTCTACTGGTTTGCCGATCGGGAGGGCGCCAAGGAGTTGATGATCGACTCCTTCAAGTACGACCGGGACGACTGGCGCTGGCTGAAACGCTTCTGGTCTTACGCCTTTGGCCACACCGCCAATATGCCGAAGCAGGGTCGGCTCAACGCCGGGCAGAAGCTGCACCACGCCAGCGTCATGCTGATCTCGGGAACGATCGTGGCATCGGGTTTGGTGCTGTGGTTCTTCATGCCGTCGCTGGGCCCAACCGGGCAGGCTTGGGCGGCAGTGATCCACGACCTGTCGATGCTGGCGCTTGCACTGCTGCTGGTCGGCCACCTCTATTTCACCTTTGTATACAAGGCGCTCTCCGGCATGACTCGTGGCTACGTCGATCGAGACGAAGCGATGCTCGAGCATGCCAAGTGGGTCGAAGAAGTCGAGCAGCAAGAAGCTGCCGAGACGGAAGAAGAAACCGAAAAGGTCTGAAACAAAAGGCCCGGCACGCCGGGTCACATCGACGAAAGGGAAAACAAACATGAACATGCTCCGTCGCATCTCTGTGATTGGGCTGCTCCTAGCCTTTAGCTTGATCGCCGCCGCCTGTGGTGGCGACGACGAGTCCGCAGACACCACTGAAGGCACCGTACCGCCGTTGGAGACGACCACAGCTGCTCCGACGACGACGGATGCTGCTCCCGAGACCACTGAGGCTCCGGCCGAGACCACAACGACGGCGGCTCCTGAGCCGGAGTTCGACCTCGTCGCTGCGGTTTACGAGTACGAGAGCACCATCCCCGACGGATGGATGAACGTTGGTGACGTCACCTCGTTCAAGGATGCGCTTGCAGCCAGCGGTGGTCTGGTTATCGACGTGCGTCAGCCCAACGAGTACGAAGAGGGTCACATTCCGGGCGCTATCAACATTCCGCTGCGTGAGCTCGCTGCCAATGTTGACAAGATCCCGACCGACAAGGCTATCTACGTGTACTGCAAGTCTGGGTTCCGTGCCGGTGTTGCGGTTTCCGCAATTCGCCTCATGGGCTACGACAACGCCCTGGCGTACAAGGACAGCTGGCTGGGTTGGACCGAGGCCGGTGAAGAGGTCTCCACCGACCCCGTCGAGGCTGAGGTCTTTGGCGATCCCGGGTTTGCTCCTGAGCTGGTCGCCGCCGTTGATGACTATCTGTCCACCCTTCCCGATGGATGGGGCATCATCGGCGCCGTCGAAGATGTGCAAACCGCTCTTGATGCCGGTTCCGTCATCCTCGATGTTCGTAGCCAAGGCGAGTACGACGAAGGCCACATCGAAGGTGCGATCCTGACGCCGCTGCGTGCCATCTCCACGGCGGAGAACACTGCCTTGATCCCGACCGATACGCAGTTCATCATCCACTGCAAGTCTGGTTGGCGGGCCACCATCGCTATGCCGGTAATCGGCGTTCTCGGGTTCGACAACTGGAAGGTCTTCCCGGGTGGATGGAACGCCTGGACCGAGGCCGGGGCGCCGGTCGTCACCGGCTGATCTTCGAGATCGGTAACAAATCAGAGGGGGCCGGCTTGTCCGGCCCCCTCTGCCTGTTCGGGGTAGCGCGTCCGACTAACTTGCCGACATGAAAGACCTCACTCCGGAGAGCTTCGTCGTATCCGCCGGACGAAGCCGGGTCCCGGGAGAACCGCTCAACGTACCGCCCGTGCTGGCATCGAACTTCTACCTGCCCCACGAGCGGATCTACGCTCGCGGCGAGAGCACGCCCACAATCGAGGCACTCGAGGAGATCGTGGGTGGCCTCGAGGGCGGACGGGCACTTGCCTTTTCCACAGGCATGGCCGCGGTGGCTGCCGTGCTCGACGGCCTGCCGGTCGGCGCAAAGCTTGCGGTCCCTGAGGATCCGTATCAGGGGGTCAAGGGGCTGGTGGCAGCAGGCGAGGAGCAGGGTCGGTGGGCAGTTACGCGGATCCACCTTGCCGACACGGCCGGGTGGGCACAGGCAGCGGAGACATCCGATCTGCTCTGGCTCGAGTCACCGGCCAACCCGCTGATCACCGTTGCCGATCTTCCGGCGATATGTGAGGCGGCACGCGCTGCAGGCACGATGGTCGCGGTCGACTCGACCTTTGCTACACCCCTGGTGCAGCAACCGCTCGACTTGGGTGCAGATTTCGTCATGCATTCGGCCACCAAGTTTCTTGGGGGACACTCAGATCTCATGGGTGGGGTGCTCGCTACACGGAACGACGGCCTCCACGATCAGCTAACGGAGCGCCGCACCCTATCGGGAGCCACCATGGGCGCTATGGAGGCCTACCTGGCAACCCGCGGGATTCGTACGCTCGCCCTGCGTATTGAGCGAGCCCAGGCGAATGCCCTCGAACTCGCAACCCGTCTCGAAGCCCACCCCGAGATCATCAAAGTTCGCTACCCGGGGCTGCCGAATGACGAGAATCACGCAGTCGCCAAGTCATTCATGAACGGCTTCGGCCCGATGCTGAGCTTCGAAACGGCCGGGGAGGGGGATCGAGCGACCCGTCTCTGCACGGCCGCGCGCCTCATCAACCATGCGACGAGTCTTGGAGGGGTCGAATCGACGATGGAGCGGCGCGCCGTGATCCCCGGTCAGGAGACGATCCCGCCGACGCTGATTCGCTTCAGTGTGGGTTGTGAGAACGTGGAAGACTTGTGGCGTGATCTCGAGCAGGCGTTGCAGGCGAGCAAGTAGCCGGGAGATGCTCCGGATTGTCGGCATCGTCGACCCCGGGTAACCTGCCGCCATGGCAATGACGCAAGGCTGGTGGTGGTCGCAGCGATAGCTGCCTTCGTGCGCCAGTTGTCACGCCGGAGGCCGCAGCCCCGGCGTTTTTTCTTGACGAGAGGATCGACAAAGTGGAGCGGCAGACAGTCTTCTCCGGGCTTCAGCCCACCGGAAACGTACACCTGGGCAACTACCTCGGGGCGCTACGCAACTGGGTGAAGCTGCAGGATTCGTACGACTGCGTCTATTGCGTTGTCGATCTGCACGCCATCACCGTGGAATACGACCCCAAGCAGTTTGAGGCGGACAGGATCGAGGCGGCCAAGGTCCTGATGGCCACCGGGATCGACCCCGATCGCTCGCTGTTCTACTTCCAGAGCCAGGTGCCGCAGCACAGCGAGCTGAGTTGGATCCTGGGTGCAATGACACCTACCGGCGTGCTCAGTCGGATGACCCAATACAAGGACAAGGTGGCGAAGGGGGAAGCCGCCAATCTCGGTTTGTTCTCCTACCCGGTGCTCATGGCGGCAGACATCCTGTTGTATCACGCCAACCTGGTTCCGATTGGTGACGACCAGCGGCAGCATCTCGAGATGACGCGGGATCTGGCGGAACGGTTCAACAACCGCTTTGGTGAGGTGTTCCCCATCCCAGATGCGCTGATCCCGGAGACGACGGCACGGGTGATGTCTCTGACCGATCCAACGGCCAAGATGTCGAAATCGGATCCCAACGACAAGAGCAGGGTGCTCATACTCGACAGCCCAGACGTAGTCCGCAAGAAGATTCGCTCGGCGGTCACCGATTCGGACCCGGATGTGCGCTACGACCGAGAGGCCAAGCCGGGCATCACCAACCTGCTCGAGATAATGTCGACATGCACTGAACGTTCGATCGACGACCTGGTCGACGAGTACGGATCAGGTGGTTACGGGAAGTTCAAGGATGCTGTTGCCGATGCCGTGATCGCGGCGCTGGCCCCGGTGCGCAGCGCCTACGAGCAACTCGACGGCGAGGAGGTGGCCCGCATCATGCGACGGGGCGCCCTCGACGCACGTACCCGGGCCGAGGGCTTCCAGCAGATGGTGCGAGAGGCAACCGGTCTGGCTGCGATTTAGTCCACCCCAGGCAAAGCGTGCAGCGACGCAGGGTCTTTCATTGAGCTGCGCTTAGGGGTGTCCGAGGACCCCTCTGCGCAGTGGGCGAGCAGCCGACTCGAGTTCCTCGCGGTCGGTGGCCCCGGCAACCCCGGCCGATAGAATGCTCTGCGTTACCGAGGAGGCGCCCACATGGCCCAAGCCGACGCCGACGAAGCTGCGGTGGCCACCAGCGAGAGCGAGGAGATGTACCTCATCACGATCGCAATGGCGATGGAAGAGGGTCAGGAGCCCCCGATCCCGGTCCCGCAACTCGCCGATTCTCTCGAGGTTTCCCGGGTCTCCGCCAACGAGATGATCAAGAAGCTGGAGGCGCGGGGGTTGATCGAGTACGTGCCCTACAAGGGGGCGGTCCTGCAGCCCGCCGGTGAGTTGATCGCCCGCCGCATCCTGCGACGACGTCGGCTCTGGTCGGTATTCCTTGCCGAGCAGCTCGGGTTGACCCCCCAGACAGCTGATGCAGTCGCCTGCGAGTTCGAACACGTAACTCCGGCGGACGTCGCGCAACGTCTCGCTGAGTTCCTTGGAGATCCGAAGGTAGGGCCGCAGGGCAAGCCTATCCCCCTTGCCGTAGACGAACCGGGCGCTCGCGCCGAATCGAGACCCTTGACCGAACTGGGTGTCGGCGCAGTGGGTGAGGTGGTTCGCCTCGATGCCGATTCCACCGTGCAGGGCTACCTGGGAGATCACGGGCTGATACCCGGCGTCGAGGTGACGCTGCTCGCCACCTCGGACACCGGTGGTGTTCTGGTCAACACCAGGGTGGGCCGCCTCAATCTGTCGAAGTCCATCGCAGATCTCGTTGGCGTGGTAGCAGTCCGCTGAGCCGCGACGGCTCAGAGCTTGGTTGACCCAAGGCGTTAGACCGCCAAGTACCTCAGCCGATGAGCTCGATCAGATCGTTGGTCATCATCACCGCGAGGAATGCGATCACCGCCACATGGATCGCCGTCACCGGCCGCCGCCATGGATGCTGTGCCCTCCAGAACCGGCGCATGCTCATGAGGTTGGCTGCAACCGCAACCGATCCCAGCGTCAAGCCGAGCACCGGCCCGACACCTGGTGCAATGCCGATGAGCGGCGTCACAAAGGGCAGGATCACATATGTGAGAGTGCACCTGATACCCGAGACGATCATCGAAATCGAGAAGCCCCGTTCCGTTGCGGCGCGGGTCGGAGGGCAAGCTTCACTAGCGGTGGATGAAGGTGCCTGCTGGGTTCGAGTTACGTCGGTCATCACTGTTTTGATTGGCTGGGGTCGCAATATAGGCAGACATCAAGGCCAATGGTGGGGGAGGGAGTGGTCGCCACGCAGCGCTCTGGGCGGACCCTAGCGGTCAGGCCGACTTGATGTCGGTTCTGAGGTGGGCCAAGGTGGTAGACCGTTCAATATCTCTCGACAC
>JASJEG010000033.1 GCA_030064765.1 Acidimicrobiia bacterium
AGCACGAGCGTTGCGCGGCGCCGCTCAACTCCCCACACAATCCGTTCGGCGACGTCCTCCGGGCTGGCCATCGTTCCGACGCGCGACTGAGGATGGTCTGTGATCTCACCATCTCCGCCGAGGGTGTGGTGACGCAGCCCGGTGTCGATGAACGACGGCGCCGCAATCATCACGTCAACGTAGTCAGGCAACTCGGTGCGCAGTGTGGAGAAAAGGCCGTGCAACGCGTGTTTGGAGGCGGCGTATCCCGTGCGCCCCAGCAGCGGGGCAAATCCGGCGGTCGAGCTGATGACAACGATGGCTCCGCGGCGCTCGGTGATGGAAGGCAGCGTGATCTTGGTGCAATTGACCGCCCCCCAGAAGTTGATGTCCATGATCCGCCGAATCACGCCGATATCCGTCTCGGCGAAGGCACTACGGTGAGAGAGTCCGGCGTTGTTGACCAGGATGTCGGTCGGGCCGAGCCGTTCCTCGGCGACGGCAATCGCACGTCTGCAGCTTGTGAGATCGGTGACATCGCACTCGACCGGAGTGGCCATTCCCTGCTCGACCTTGTCCGCCGCCAGCACCGCTGCTTCGTAGTCGATGTCGAGGAGGGCGACGTTGGCCCCCGAGAATCCGAACTCACGACCCAGCGCAGCACCCAAGCCGCCACCGCCGCCGGTGATGATGACGTTCCTACCCTCGAGGTTGCGCTTGGTACCCCTAGCCATTGCGCCTCCCTTCCATGAACACGTCGAACGCTTCGCGGGTCGTCATGTGAGGCACGTAGCCAAACTCACCGTTTTGGCGTCCCAGACCGGAACATATTCCGTTTTGCGACGCCAGAATCCTGTTGCTCGAGCAGAGCTGAGGCTCAAGCACCGTCCCGTGCCACCTCGAGGCCCGCCATTTCTTCCAGCGCCTTGACGATCGCATGGTTGCCTTCGTGGCCCAATCCCCGGCGCTGCAACGCCCGGTACATCTGAAAGACGAGACTCGTGGCGGGTAGTGGCACTGCCAACTCGTCGGCCGATTCGAGCACCAGGCGCAGGTCCTTCTGCTGTAGATCGATAGTGAACCCCGGCCGCCAATCCCGCTCCACAACCTGCGGTCCCCGGTTCGCCAACATCCACGACCCCGCACCGCCGCCCTTGACCGCCTCAATAGTGGCATCGAGGTCGAGTCCGCCCGCCTTGGCCAAGAGCAGCGCCTCCGACACGGCCAGAGCGTTGACGACCACGAGAACCTGGTTGACCTGCTTGACCATCTGGCCGGCGCCAATCGGACCGACATGGGTTATCGAACTGCCGTAGGCCTCCATGTACGGACGAGCCCGTTCCACGTCCTGCGGTTCCCCACCGGCCATGATCGAGAGGGTTCCTCGCTCGGCGCCTTCGCTGCCGCCGCTCACCGGCGCATCGACCCAAACCGCTGCAACCCCTTGCACTGCTGCTGCCAGTCGCCTGGTTGCCGAGACAGAGATCGTCGAGTGATCGACCACCAGCTTGCCCGGACCGAGGCCATGGATCAGTCCGCCTTCGCCCAGGGTGACCTCTTCCACATCCGGGGTGTCGGATACGCACATCATGATGATGTCGCACGCGGCGGCAAGATCCGCTGGGCTGTCCGCCACCTCAGCTCCGGCCGCCGCAAGATCATCGGTCCGGGCGCGAGTCCGGTTCCACACCATGACATCGTGACCATCTCGGAGCAGACACCCCGCCATTCCCCGACCCATGATGCCCATTCCGGCATATCCGATCCTCATAGCAACCTCGTTTCGATGATCGGCCAACAAGGTAGCAAAGCCGCTGCCGGGACCTATGGCCCCTAGGCGCGTTGCAGCGGTGGCGATACGTTGCCTGTAGTGCAGCCGGGATGTACCGGTTGCTTCGGGGTGCCGTCCCCCGGACGGTCGCGGAGGTATCGATGACGACGATGAAGGAAGCCGCCGAACAGTTCCTGTCCAAGAAGCGGATCGCAGTCGCCGGCGTGTCCAGGGAGTCCGGAGGCGCTCACGGTGGTAATCCCGTCTATCTGCGGCTTCGTGACCGGGGCTACAACGTGTACCCAGTCAACCCCAACGCCACCCAGGTCGAGGGCGACGCGTGCTACCCAAACGTCAAGACGATTCCCGGAGGCGTTGATGCCGTCGTGATCGCCACTCATCCAAAGGACGCCGACAAGGTGATGCAGGATTGCATCGATGCCGGCATCGGCTACGTCTGGATGCATCGCGGCCCCGGAGCCGGCAGCGTATCCGAATCCGCAACTGCGCTCGGGCGGGATGCGGGCGTGACCGTCATCGACGGTGGCTGCCCGTTGATGTATGGGCCTACTGCCGACGTTGGTCACAAGATGTTCAAAGGCGTTCTCTCGCTGGTCGGTCGGATTCCGAAGCAGGTGTGAATCAATCCGGGGGCCGGTTTGACACCAACCCCCGGGGGCCCGCACGCGCTATTGCAGGTCCGCCTGGTGCGGCCCATTGCGCTGGGCACTACTTGGACCCCGCTGCGCAGCCGGGGTTCCGCGGTATCCGCGGAGATGACGTAGGCAAAGCAAGAGGGCCGGCGTTGGCCGGCCCTCCGTGCATCGGTCTCGAGTTGCGGTTAGTCGTTGCTGGGAGCCAGGTAGCGATTCCACCACTGCTTGGCGGTATCGATGCCACCGATTCCAAACGCCACTGCAAACGCGATACCGGCAGCAGCGGTAACGATCTTCACGATGTCCTCGGCGAAGCGGATCTCGAGGAGGTCGAGAGCCGCCAGAACGCCGGCGAGGATGATGATCACCCTGGTCACCGTCGTCAGCCAGGCGACGTTGCGACGCTCGGCGTATGGCGCCACGAGATCAGCTACGAAGTTGGCCACTGCCGCGGCGATGATCACCAGCGCGCCTGCCACCAGAATCAGCGGAATCACTGCGATGAGGCGCTCCAGCAGGTCCTCGATCGGCTCGATCTGCAGAACCCGGAAGACGATCAACCACAGCATCAGCGCCAGGAAGGCGTAAGCCACCGTCGCCAGTAGCGTTGACGCCTTCTTCCCGGACGGTGCCAGCCCGGACGTGATGCCTGCCTTGTTGAAGACAGACTGTACCGCCGGTAGCTCCAGCAGCTTCTCGATCCACTTTCGTAGCGTGTTGAGAATCCAGCGGCCAACCAAAAGCACTAACAGCGCAACGATCAACCGTGGGATCCACTCACCCAGAGTGCTGCCTACGGACGCAAAAGCATCCTTGAAGCCCTGGATCATGTTGTCCCATGCATCGGACATGAGTCCACTCTCCTTCCATATTCCCTCCCTTATGACCCGATGCCGCTCAATAGGGTTTCAGTGAGCCCGTTACTGTGGTCGCATGAACTACCGGCATTCGCAGTACGGCTACGTCTGGCTCTTTGTCATCGTGTGGATGGTCGTCGTTATGGCCATAATTGCGTTCGTCGGTGATGAGGAAGCCGACGCGTTGCTGATCTTGGCGATCACCGGCGCATTCCTCCTGCTGATTGGGATCATCACCTTCTGGTTCAGCAGACTCACCATCGTTGTCGGCACCGATGCGGTAACGGCCTACTTCGGTGCGGGCTGGCCAAGACGGACGATCGGGGTTCATGAGGTCGTTGCGTTTCGCAAGGTTCACAACAAGTGGTGGTACGGCTGGGGGATCCGCAAGACCCCCGGTGGATGGATGTACAACGTATGGGGACTCGACGCCGTGGAGCTCGAGCTCGCCAGCGGCAAGAAGTTCCGCCTCGGCAGTGACGAGCCCGACGAGCTCGAAGCTGCGCTCATGGCGGTTACTGCATTGCGTCCCGGTTGAGGCAAGCCCCCCCTTTCCTTTCTTGCGGATCTGACGGCGGATATTCGCCGCCATGTACGCAGGAATGAGGGTGGAAGAGGTTACGGCTGCTCGATCTGGATCGGCTGGTGTTCCCGGGCCGAGTCGATGGCCGCTTGCAGTACCCGCTGGGTCTGTAGCGCATCCGCGAAGTCGGGGAGGGGAACCTCCGGTTCGCCTCTACCGATGACGGCGACGATGTCACGAGCCTGATTCACGAAACCGTGCTCGTATCCCAGGCCGTGGCCGGGGGGCCACCAGGCGCCGGCGTAGGGATGGCCGTCGGCGCCGCGGGTGACGTCGATGGTGGTCCAGCCTCGCTCGCTTCCCTCGAGGTCGTCGCGGAAGTACCCCAACTCGTTCATCCGCTCGAAGTTGAACCGCAATGCGCCGCTCTCGCCATGGATTTCGATCCGGTTGGCGTTGCTGTACCCGGTGGCGAGCCGGGTGGCCTCGAAGCTGGCGATGCCGCCGCCGCTCAACCTGGACAGAAAGAGAACAGCGTCGTCGACGGTGCTGCGACCAATGGCTCCGTTTCTCGAGATGTCATCGCCAGCGGAACCATCGAGCAGCTCCCGCTCCTCGATGAACGTTTCTTCGATGGCCCCCTCGACGCTGGTGATCTCCTCACCGGTGATGAAGCGGACTGCGTCCACGATGTGGGCATTGAGGTCGCCGTGGGCCCCGCTGCCGGCAATGTCACCTTGGAACCGCCACAACAACGGGGTGTTCGGACCACCCCAGCTCTGCAAGTAGCTGGCCCGGGCGTGATAGATCCTGCCCAGCGCACCCGATGCCACGATCCGGTGGGCCAAGGCGACAGCCGGAACTCGCCGGTAGTTGAACCATACGAACGTTCTGCCGGGGGCCGCCGCCGCAGCAGCCGCCATGGCCTCGGCGTCTTCCAGCGTCGCCGCCAGCGGCTTCTCGCAGGCCACATGCTTTCCGGCCTCGAGAGCAACGATTGCAGCTTCGCGATGGGCGCGGTTCGGGGTTGCAATATCGACCAGGTCGGTTTCGTCTGCGGTGACGGCGGCGTTCCAGTCAGTTGTGTAGTTGGCCCAGTCCCACTGCTTCGCAAAGTCGGCCAGCTCGGCGGCGTTACGTGCGACAACGGTGTGCAGCACGGGCCTCGGGTGGACGTCGAAGAAGCGGCCCACCTGGCTCCAGGCGTTGGAGTGGGCGCGGCCCATGAACTTGGAGCCGAGCAGCGTGATGTTGAGTCGATCGGTCATGGCTCCTGACGCTCCGTGGTGTCCCACGGCAGAGTAATGGTCCGACTGTCAGGGGGTTCTATTGCGACGGCGGGTGAGAACCCCGATCAGCGACGAGACGCGCGCCGGAATCGGTAGGTAGTGCTCCTGCTGCGCAACCGCAGGTCCACTCACCGTCATCACACGCACCGTTGCGTAGAGCGCAAGCGTCAGGTGAGTAAACGCAATCATCCAGAACAGCCCGGTCGGGTCCAGTCCCGCCATCAGCAGCGAAGCGGCGATCGGGCCGAGCGTGGAGCCGATCCCCCACAGCAACACGAAGATCGACGAAGCCGCGACAATCTGGGCCCGGTCGAGAACATCGTTGAGATGGCTGAGGCTGAGCGAATAGACCGGGAAAGTCGATCCTCCGAGCAGGAATATCGCGACGAACAACCATGCGCTCTGCGGATCGATCTGGGTCAGCGCCAACGCCACCACAGCGGCAAGTCCATTGACGGCAACTATGGCGCGGCGGCGCGGAACCCGATCGGACCAGGCTCCGATCGGCCACTGCAGCACTACGTCACCCAAGATCAGAGTTGCCATGAGGAAGGAGATTCGGCTGACGCTCATTCCGACTGCGAGGCCGTAGACCGGTCCGAGAGCAAAGATGGCGCCGTTGGCGACTCCTGCACCGAAGCCGCCACTGACGCCCACCGGAGACTTGCTCCATAGGTCTCCGATCCGCATCCGCGGCGGCAAGTCGTAGCTGGGAACGGGGCTCGCCGACGATGTGATCGGGATCGTGGCAACGGCCATCAGCGCAGCAGCGAGCACAAAGAGAGTGGAGCCGGCCGGATCGGCCGTCCCGAGCAGCAGCTGGCCGCCACCGATCGCACCCATCACGACGACCATGTAGATCGAGAGCAGACGGCCCCTCGTCTCATTGGTAGCGCTGGTGTTGAGCCAGCTCTCGGCGACGACGTAGAGACCGGCCAAACAGGCACCGACGATGGCGCGCACGATGACCCACGCAACAGGACTGACGGCGAAGGCATGGAGCAGGCTGGAGACTGCAGCCACCCACGCCAATCCGGCAAAGGCTCGGACGTGCCCAAGGCGGGTGATCACATGCGGTGCGAGCTGGCTCCCGGCTACAAAACCAACGAAGTAGAAGGCCAGAACCAACCCAGTGGTGACGGTACCAAAGCCTTCGAGGTCGGCACGGATGCCCACGAGCGAGCCGAGGAGTCCGTTGCCCACCAACAGCAGACTGAGTGCGGCAAAGAGTGGCCAGGCGCTGGCGAGTAGTGAAATCGGTGTGGTGCGCTGGCGCCTAGTGGTCATAGGCTCTGGCCGGTGCTCAGCGGGAACCTGGCGACCGTCTTCCACGAAGCCACCTCGTTGGAGCCGGCCATGAGCCAGACCTCGGTGGCCAGGTCTCGGATGGGCAGGGCGGTCTCCAGCTGCGCCGCGGCTTCCGTGAGTTCCGGGCTGGGGCCACCATCGCCGATCGTCAGGTGCGGGACGACGTTCTCATGTTCACCTCGATACGGCGGGTATTGCGGCCAACGGCCGGCGACCATGCTGGTGAGCCGGGAGAACTCATTAGCCGGCTCAGGAGCGAGCCAGGCGGTCAATTCACCGAACCAGCGAATCTCGTGGAACTCCACGGCAAACGCAGTGACTGAACTGAACAGTTGTCGCAGGTTGGAGACAATCTGTGTGTCGATCGATGCCGGTGGGGCGAACGGATACAAGACGGTTACGTGTGCCGGGACTCCCAACCGCGCTGCGCCGTCGTGGAGCTGTCGGCAAGGTTCGACCACAGGTTCGGCGGCGGGCACCGGAACCACCAAGGCGGACTCGGTCGGCTGGTTACCAAGGCGAACCATCGTTTGCGAATCTCCGTCGATCGTCACGATGACAAAACCCAATCGCTCGTATAGGCGTGCTGCCGGATTGCGACGATCGACGCTGAGGCTGCAGCGCGGCACCGTCGCGAGCAGCGCCTCCATGAGGGTGGTTCCGACGTGACGCCGGCGGTGCTCTTCGCTGACTGCGATTGACAGCTCCGGCGTGGCCGCGTCCACGAAGCCGTAGCCCGGATCAGCGTCGGTCAGCTGCCGCACCCAGGCCGCGCCGACAGGGCGGCCATCGAGCTCCGCGATGAACCCCACGTCGCCGCCCCGGGTGCCGAACCCATCGACGTAGCGCGCCAGCTCGGGCTGGTCGACTACGTCGGGCGCGAACGGCGGTCTGTCCGGCGGAACGAACAGCGCTACATAGAGCATCTCGCGCAGAAACGCCTCGTCGGACGCGGCGGCGTTGCGGATCGTCGGATTCATGTTCCGAGGGTAGCGACGGCGACCGCGGCCGAACGCGGAACCGACTTCGCCGGATCTGGGGCGATTACCCTCGTCCCTCGCGCAGACGAGGACGAAATGGATCAACCGACAGCAGACCCCACACCAAAGGCGTTTCCTTCGCTCGACTCCAACCCGGATCATCCAGACTTGGAGTTGGCCATCCTCGATTGGTGGGAAGCCAACAAGACCTTCGACAAACTGCGATCCCAGACCGAAGGTGGTCCCCGTTTCAGCTTCTTCGATGGCCCGGTCACCGCCAACAAGACGCTTGGTGTACACACCGCATGGGGTCGGACGCTCAAGGACGTCTTCCAGCGCTACAAAGCAATGCAGGGTTTCGAGCTGCGATTCCAGAACGGCTTCGATTGCCAGGGTCTCTGGATCGAAGTCGGCGTGGAGCAGGAGCTGGGACTCAACTCGAAGCGCGAGATCGAGGAGTACGGCCTCGAGAAGTTTGCCCGCAAATGCCGGGACAAGGTCGCTTGGTCGGTGGCGGAGCTCACCCGTGGGTCGCAGCGGCTTGGCTACTGGATGGACTGGGGCAGCGACTACCTCACCTTCTCCGACACCAACATCGAGTACATATGGCGTTTCCTCAAGCGCCTCCACGAGCGGGACATGCTGTACATCGGACGGCGGGCGACCGAGTGGTGCCCTCGTTGTGGCACGTCTATTTCGCAACACGAGATATCGATGTCGGGGGTCTACCAAGAGAAATCCGACCCGTCGCTCTACGTGCGGCTTCCGCTGCTCGACAGACCCAACGAGGCGCTCGTGATTTGGACGACAACGCCTTGGACCTTGCCGGCCAATGTCGCCGCCGCGGTTCAACCCGACTTCCAATACGGCCGTCGTCCCAACGGAGAATGGGTGGCGGTCGAGCTCTACCCGGATGATGACTTCGCCGAGGTGAAGCCCGGAAGCGAGATGGTCGGTTGGCGCTATGAAGGGCCCTTCGATGATCTCGAGCCCGGAGGCGGCGTTGCCCACCGGGTCGTTGCCTGGGACGAGGTCAATCTCGATCAAGGAACCGGGATCGTGCACATCGCCCCCGGATGCGGCGCCGAAGACTTTCAGCTGGGTATCGACGAAGAGTTGGACTTGCTGGCACCTGTCGATGAAGCCGGCCGCTTCTACCCCGACTACGGCTGGCTGGGCGGAATGAAGACCAACGAAGCGCGGCAACCGATCATCGATGCGCTCGAGAGCAGCGGTCGGCTGCTGGAAGCCTCCGAGTACGTGCACGCCTACCCGCATTGCTGGCGCTGTGATACGCCGCTGATCTTCCGGGTTGCCGAGGACTGGCACATCGCTGTCGACCAGATCCGGTCCGAGCTCCTGGAAGCCAATAGCACCGTCTCCTGGACGCCCGCATACATGGGAAAGCTCATGGATGATTGGCTCATCAACATGGGTGATTGGAACATCTCGCGTCGCCGCTATTACGGGCTGCCGCTCCCCATCTATCCGTGTGACTGCGGCAGCGTCACCGTCATCGGTTCCAAAGCCGAGCTGGCGGAGCGGGCCACTGCCGGGTTGGAGCAGCTCGAGGAGCTGCGCCGTCCGTGGGTCGACCGGGTTCTCATCCTGTGTGACACGTGCGGAAACGAGGAGGTGCAACGCATCCCGGAGGTCGGAGATGTGTGGTTGGACGCCGGGATCGTCCCCTTTTCGACCCTGGGCTGGCAGAACGAGCAATGGATCGACGGCGGCTACGGCACCGGCGCCGCCGCCGGCCTCACCGATGCGGATCTACCCGACAACGCATACTGGGAGGAGTGGTTTCCTGCGGACTGGGTCACTGAGATGCGGGAGCAAGTGCGCCTTTGGTTCTACGCCCAGCTGTTCATGTCGGTTGCCCTGGTGGGCAAGGCACCTTTCAAATCGGTTCTCGGCTACGAGAAGATGCTGGCAGAGGACGGCCGTGAGATGCACGGCTCCTGGGGGAACCTGATCAGCGCCGAAGAAGCGTTCGAGCAGATGGGTGCCGACGTCATGCGTTGGATGTATTGCGCCCATCCCCCGGACCGGAATCTGCTCTTCGGCTATGCCGGCGCCCACGAGGTGCAGCGCAAACTGCTGACGCTGTGGAACTCCTCCCGGTTCCTCATCGACTACGGCAACATCGAAGGCTTTGTGCCGACCTACGCCGATCTGGACGGTGGACCCGATGGAGTCGAGCTGCGGGAGATCGACCGCTGGCTGCTCGGTCGGGCGACTCAAGCAGTCTCCGATGCAACCGGCGCGCTCGACCGCTGGCGGGTCGACGACCTCATCAGCGGGTTCGAGAGCTATCTCGATGACCTCTCGAATTGGTACATCCGGCGCAACCGGCGCCGCTTCTATGAACTCGACGAGGCTGCGTTTCGCACCCTGTGGGTAGGAATCGTGACCGCAATCCGGATCATGAGCCCGGTGATGCCCTTCCTGACCGAACACCTGTGGAGCCGCCTGGTCGCCGCACCATGTTCTGAAGCACCTGAGTCGATCCACCTCGCCGGGTGGCCGCAGCCCCCGGGAACCTTGGATGAGAACCTGCTGGCCGAAATGGCGGCCACCCGACGGGTGGTGGAGGTGGGTCGCCGGGCTCGAGTCGAGGCCAAGCTGAGACTGCGTCAGCCGCTGGGCAAGGCGATAGTGCGTGGGGCCGATCTGGCACGGAGCCATGCGGATGAGATCAAGGAAGAGTTGCGGGTCAAGGAGCTCGTGTTCGACGAGAGCGCCACGGTAGAGATCACCATCAAGCCCGACTTCCGGGCCTTGGGCCCGCGGCTTGGCGCCAAGGTCAAGCAGGTCGCAGCCGCGCTCGGGGCAGGCGACTACGAGGAACGCGCCGACGGCGTTGTTGTGGCGGCCGGCGAAGAGCTCGCCCCCACCGAGGTGGTGCGGACCGAACGGGTGATTCTCGAAGGCTGGGCGTTGGCGGCCGAGGGAGGCGTCACTGTGGCGTTCGACCCGGCTCTCGACGACGAGTTGATCCGGGAAGGGGCCGCACTCGAGCTAATCAGAGCCCTCAACGAGCAGCGCAAGCAAGAGGGTCTAGAGCTGACCGACCGCATCGAGCTGCGCTTGCCGGCGGAACATGCCGAACTGATCGATCATCACCGGGATTGGATCGCCGCAGAGGTGTTGGCGACCGCGATCGAAATCGACCAGTCCGTTGCCGAGCCGGTTCTAGCGAAGACCGCCGAAGGTCGCAGCTGATCAACTAACGGTCAGCCAAACCTGGCGTCGCCGTAGCGGCTTCACCGACATGTCTAACGTCCGGTCGATGGAGGAAACGACAACGGGCCGGGCCTGGGTCGGCGGGGCTATCTCACTTGTCGTAGTTGTTGGCTCTATAAATCTGCCGCTGCCCTTCTTCGGTGATCAAGCGCTGTATTCGGTCATGGCGTCGATGATGAGCGATGGTGCCGCGCTGTACTCCGACGTCTGGGACTTGAAACAACCGGGGATCTTTGTCTTCTACCTCGCTGGTGGAAGCCTCTTCGGATTCACCGAGTTGGGGATTCACATTCTCGAGATCCTGTGGTGGACGGCCTTCATGGTTGTCCTCTGGATCACACTGCGCAGGGTCTATGCGTCGCTCCCACCGGTTGCCGCTGCGATCGTCTTGATTGGCGCGAGCTATTTCCTTGTGGCCTCACCTGCTGAGCTGACTCAGGTGGAGGGCCTTGTTGGGTTCCCCTTGTATCTGTCGTTGTGGTTTGCCTACTCCTCGGAGTCCGCCGACGCCGCTGGGCGAACGCTATTCCTCAGCGGTGTCTTTGGGGGGATTGCCCTTCTGCTCAAGCTGATCTTCCTACCTATCGTTGCGAGCCTGTGGTTGCTGGCGTTGATGGCGCCGAACAGAGGGCAGAGAATCCGGTTGATTTCCGCGCTCGGCGCCATCGCCGGCGGGCTGGCGTTGCCCATCGGCATTGGTGCGATAGGTCTTGCATTACAGGGCTCGCTCGATGAGGCCTTTCGGGTGAGTCTCGTGTACCCGTTCGAAGTCCTCGCAGTCGATGGGATCGGCTACGGCCTCGGGTTCTTGCGGACAAACGTCGTGTGGTTTCTGGTGATGTTCTTGCCGATCCACCTGCTGGCATTGGTTGGTTTGTGGAGGGTTATCCGGGGGGATCGGTACCGGTTTGACCTTTACGTGCTGGCATGGCTGGCGACGGGAGGAATCGTGGTTCTCTCCCAGGTCTCGTCCTGGTTCACCTGGCACTTCTTGCTCCTGCTCGTACCGGCCGGTTTGATGGCCGCGCGCGGGTTCGATTGGCTGCTCGCAACCCGGGCGGAACGCTCACCACGAATCCGCATGGCTGCTGTTGCCGTCGCCGCCGCTGCGGCGATTCCGACGCTTTATGGCGGTGCCGTCAAGGCGCTTCCGCTTGCTGCGAACGGATTTGCGATTAGCGCAGCCGATCGGGTGACCTACGAAATGCAGGTTTGGCCCGAGTACGAAAGGTTGCGGACCGATGGTGCTGTCGTCGACGGCTCTCGGACACTGCCTGGTCCCATCTACGTATTTGGTGATCCGACGTTCTATTGGCTACTGGGGCGCGAGCAGGCCATTCCCATCCACGGTTGGACCCCTCAGCTGCTGACAGCCGCCAAGTGGAGACAGATCGAGAATGACTTGCGCGTGGCACAGCCCGGCTTTGTTCATGTCGCCGACTGGGCCCGGGCCCTGGTTCAAGAACGCGGTCCTGGTGTCACCCAGTTCCTCACCGACTACGAAGTAGCTCAAGAATCTGAGCTGGGAACCTGGTACCGGCTCAGGCAGTAGTCGAGTCTGCATTTGGTCCGCTCAACAGGATCGAGAATGCCCGTGGCACTGCTACGGGCCAGGGCGAACACCGACGTAGCGGCTCCTCCGCAGCGGTGGCGCTTGCCAACGATGGCCCCAAAGACGCACCTCCCAACCTGGTGTAGTACCGAGTACGGTTTGGCAACGCTGTAGCCGACCACAAGGAGGGGTGCGATGTTCAGCACCAGTTCGCCAGCAAGTCGAAACCCGAGCCGACTCTTCGCTCAGGCGGCGCTGATACTCGGGTCCTTCGCGCTGGTCGCGGCAGCGTGCGGTGGCAGCGATTCGGAATCGACATCGGAAACACCGGCACCGACGGAGGCTCCGGCCACGACTTCAGCCCCATCCACAACGGCGGCCCCAACCACGACAGTTGCTCCAACAACGACAACTACGACGACGACAACGACCACAACCACGGAACCGCCCGCCGCGGATATCCCGGATAGTCCGGTTGTCACAGCTCTAGGTCTCGATCCCTCGCTGATCTACAAGGTCGACCTGGCAACGTCTGCCCCACTCGAATTCACGGACGACGAGTTGCCGGTACCTCCGGGTGTTGCTGAGGTCCGGTGGTACACGTACCAAGACCGCTACGTCGTAGCATTCTCCAACTTCGACTTCTCGAATGTGGGACCCTTGTGTCCCGGCGCCTCGATCTTCACCGACGCCGGGTTTGAATTCGTGTCCAACGCCCCAACCGAGGATGGGGCGTGTGAGGGCTTCCCCACCATCACGACGGATCCAGTGGTCGAGGCGAGGATCTGCCAGGGAACGCTGTTCTATGTCACTTTGGTGCCGAGCGAAACGCAGGGCATTCTCTTCGGGACACTCGAAGCGCTGGCGGAACCCGGCATTCTGGTCGGGTTGTCGAGCACGGTTGACTCTGCGCCCGGTGCACCGGGAATCGATCTCGACGCCGTCTGTTCGTAGAACCCAACCCTGCAAGACTGGGGAACCGTTTCCGCAGACTCACGAGGGCGAGAGATCACTATGAAGGGGACCATCCAGACCGGTTTCGGGGATCCAGGCGAGGTTCTGAGGGTTGGCGAGGTCGCTACTCCTGCGGTCGACGATGACGGTGTGTTGGTGCGAGTCCGAGCAGCGTCGATCCATATCGGAGCTGTCTACGGCGTGCGCGGGCTCCCGAAGGTCATGCGTCCGATGTTCAAGCGGTTCATCGCCAAGAGTGGCGTGATCGGGCAGGACATGGCCGGGGTCGTAGAAGCTGTCGGGCAGGACGTTACGCAATTGACTGCTGGCGACGAGGTATTCGGTTCATGCAGAGGCGCGTTCGCCGAGTACGCATCTACGAAGGTGGGAGCCTTGGCGTCGAAGCCGGCCAACCTCACGTTCGAGCAAGCTTCGGCAATTGGCGTGTCGGCGTTTACTGCCCTTCAAGCCCTGCGCGATCATGGCAACCTGCAAGCGGGCCAGCATGTTCTCGTCACTGGAGCTTCTGGGGGTGTTGGCACCTTCGCCGTCCAGATCGCCAAGGCGATGGGGGCGGAGGTCACCGGGGTCTGCAGCACCCGGAACCTCGACATGGTTCGATCCATTGGTGCAGACCACGTCATCGACTACACGCACCAGGACTTCACCAAGGGCGAACCTGAGTACGACCTCATCCTGGACAACGTCGGAGCTAACTCGTTGCAGGACATGCGAAGTGTGCTCACTACCGACGGACTGCTACTAGCCAATGGAGCGCCAGCCCCATCGGGCTGGTTCGGCGGCTTGGGACACCCGGTGAAGGTCGCCGTTTCTTCCATGTTCTCCAAACAGCAGGGACGCCCTTTCCTGTCGATGGAGAACGAGGATGATCTCGGCACTCTGCAGGACTTGGCCGCGGCGGGCAAGATCACGCCGGTCATTGATCAGGTGTTCCCGCTAGAGAGCGCCGTCGACGCGATCGCCTTCGTAGGCGAAGGCCACAACCAAGGGACATCCGTCATCTCCATGTGAACGACGACGACCAATCGATCACCTGGGAGCCAGCGGTGATGTCGTCACCTATGGGATTCGGAACGGGTAGGCGTCGTACTGGCCGGGAGTGAGATCGAGGGCGTTGTTGGTATACGCGTTCGACGCAAACCTCACGACGATGACTGCTGTGAATGCGATGAACCCGGCGGAGTAGTCCATCGCGGTGAAGAACGGGAGCAGAAACACCCAGAATGCAGCGTTGTAGACAAACCTGGCGAGGGACGCCGGATGGGTGAACTTCTGCTTCACCGCAACGTAGTCAGCTGTGTTTTGGCGCAGCCACGCGAACCGCATGGCGGTGTGATACTCCACAACCAGTCAGAGGAAGGCACCAAACACAAATAGTCCGATCAATCCTCCCATCCCCGACCAGGCAGACGTCGCAAAAGCAATTCCCACGTAGATGAGGGTCGGGATTCCGAGTCCCAGTGAGAGCCGGTTGTTCCATCGCACAGTCAAGAACTCGTCTCTCCTCACTGTGAATATCCTCCCTCGCCCGCTGCGTTCCACACTATATGTCACGGCCGGCGGATCCGCTCAGAGCTGGAGGACGAACCGGCCTCGGCAACCGACCGGCACAGCTGGCAGCCAGTCGACACCATCACGTCTCGTGTTCGCGCTACGGGAAAGTGTGTCCGGATTCGGGAATTCCCGCTAGTCGCCTGCTCTCCTTGACACCCAGTGACGTCGCTGCCAACATTCCGGGTGGCCGTGGACGCAAGAGAAGGCGTGTGCGGCCGTTCGTATGTGCGACCGGACACGGTCGAGGAAAGAGCGCATGATGATTCGGCTACTACCGACATACGCCGCGAGCAGGGTTCACCTCGCGGCCTAGGTCATAGCGTCTTCCGGACGGAAGACGACGTTGAACCAGCGCCCGGCGAAGCACTCGCCAGAGTGATAACGCCGATTCTCGACACGCACGCCGGAGACCCCAGCCAACTGCTGAAGTCTCCTCACCACAAAGGCAAGAAATGATTCCGGTCCGCTCCTACATCAAGCTGCTGTACGACTACCTGCGCCGCCAGAAGGTGCGGGTGGCCGCGCTCACAGTCACGATGTTTACCGCCATCGGGCTGACCCTGGTGGGGCCCCAGCTGGTCCGCGCCTTTCTCGACCGCGCCATCGAAGGCTCGCCCGTAGACGAGCTGATACCACTGGCCGTCTGGTTCATGGTGATCGCCGTGCTTCAGCAAGTCTTCAACGTTGCTGCCACCTACCTGGCAGAGCAGGTGGGCTGGACGGCAACCAACGAGATGCGGGCCGACCTGGCGACGCACGTGTTGAACCTGGACATGAGCTTCCACAAGAGCCACACGCCCGGCGAGATGATCGAGCGGATCGATGGTGACGTCACCGCCCAGGCCGACTTCTTCTCGGCCTTCGCCATCCGGGTGCTGGGCAACTCGATCCTCATGGTGGGTGTCATGGTGATGCTCTGGCTGGAGAACATCTGGGTGGGGCTCGGCATCACACTCTTCTTCATCGTGGCGCTGGCGGCGATGCTGCGGATCCAGGCTTGGGCGGTTCCGCTGTGGAAGCAGGTCCGGGCACGTTCCGCGGAACTGATGGGTCTCATCGGTGAGCAGCTCGGCGGCACCGAAGACATTCGCAGCAACGGCGGCGTCGGCTACATGATGCGGCGCTTCACCGAGATCCTGCGCGCTTGGCTGCCGGATCAGGTCATGGGGCGGATGGGTTTCTCCGCGCTGTGGGGGACCAGCATCGCCAACTACATCGTCGGAACCGCGCTGGTCTTCTGGCTCGGGTCGTTCTTCTTCAATGAGGGCACCCTCACACTGGGCTCGGTGTACCTGGTGTTCTCATACACGGAGATGTCGCGTCGTCCCATGGAGCAGATCCGAGAACAGATGGAACGGTTCCAGAAGGCCGCGGCCGGTATCTCCCGGGTCCAGGGCTTGTTCGATGAGACCTCGGCGCTCGATACCAGCGGCACCGAGCCGATTCCCGAGGGGGCGCTGCGGGTCGAGCTCGATGATGTCGTGTTCGGCTACGACCACGAGATTGTGCTCGAGCATGTGTCGCTCGACCTCGCGGCCGGGCGCATCCTCGGTGTGCTCGGGCGATCCGGCTCGGGCAAGACCACGATGGCAAGGCTGCTGACCCGGCTCTATGACCCCATCGCGGGCAGCGTCCGGCTCGGTGGCGTCGAGATTCGCGGCGCCGAGATCCACAGTCTGCGCCGGCATGTCGGCATGGTCACCCAGGACGTGCAGCTGTTCCGTGCCACGATCCGGGACAACCTCACCTTCTTCGACGAGACGATCCCGGACAGCAAGCTGCACGAAGTGCTGGCGGAGCTCGGGCTCAGTGAATGGCTCGAGACAATGCCCGCGGGGCTGGACACTCGTCTCGAAGCCGGCGGGGCCGGTCTGTCGGCCGGACAGGCACAGTTGCTGGCCTTCACGCGCATCTTCTTGGAGAACCCGGGCCTGGTCATCCTCGACGAGGCGTCGTCCCGCCTCGACCCGGCGACGGAGAAGCTCATCGAGCGCGCCGTCGACCGGCTGCTGCGGGATCGGACTGGGATCATCATCGCTCACAGGCTGGCCACGGTGACCCGGGCGGATGACATCCTCATTCTCGAGGACGGTGAGGTCGTCGAGTACGGCGAGCGCAAGGCACTGGCCGCTGATCCCGCGAGCCGGCTGTCACATCTGCTGGTCACCGGTATGGAGGAGGTGCTCGCATGACGACACGCCGCTCCTCCCTACCGATCCTGCGCATGATGGCCCGGCTGATCAAGGCCGCCCCCGGCTGGTACCTGGCCAACGTGTTCTTGTGGACATCGATCTGGGTTCTGCCGGTCATCCCTGCGCTGATCACCCAACGGTTCTTCGATGATCTGGAGACAGTCGGCTTCAACCCGGCAACGCTGATCGCGCTCCTGCTTGGATACGGCACCGCCCGGTTGGCGACGATGTTCGTTGCCATGTGGAACGACGTGAACTTCATGTTCCGCATCAGTTCGACACTGCGGCGCAACATGTTGGAGCGCATCTTCGATCTGCCCGGAGCCCAGTCGGTCAAGGAGGCCCCTGGGGAGGTGATCAGCCGGTTCCGCGAAGACGTCGAGCACGTCGAAGAGGCCACCAGCATGACGGTCGACCTTGTCGGTACGGCTCTGTTCGGTGTGATTGCCGCATCGGTGCTGACCGCAATCGATGGCCAGCTGACGCTGCTCGTGTTTGCCCCGCTGCTGTTCATGGTGGTTGTTGCAGAACGTGCCGGCACGCACATCCGGCGCTATCGCAACGCGGCCCGTGAAGCGACCGAGCGCATCACCGGTGCCCTCGGCGAGATGTACGGGGCGGTGCAGTCGATCAAAGTTGCCGGTGTCGAGAAGCCGATGATCGAGCACTTCAAGAAGCTCAACCATGAGCGTCGCAAGATGATGGTGCGCGACAAGGTCCTCACCGCAACACTCGAGTCGGTCTTCTGGAACACCCTGAGCATCGGTACCGGGCTGATTCTGATCTTTGCTGCCGGAGACATAGGCCGTCCCGACGGACTCACCGTTGGCGAGTTTGCGCTGTTCGTTTTCTTCCTCGACTACGTAACCGACGCCGGATGGTTCATAGGAGCCTTCATTGCCCGCTTCAAGCAAGCAGGGGTCTCGTTCGAGCGGATGTTCGGTCTGCTCCACAGCGATGATGTGCGTCTTCTTACCGAGAGGCGGGAGCTGCACCTCACAGGTGAGATGCCGGCACCGACAGCCATAGAGACGAAAGCCCGCCTCGACCTGCTCGAGGTCGACGGCCTCACCTTCCGCTATCTGGGGACACCCAATGGCATCGAGGACGTGAGCTTGACGCTGCCGCGGGGGAGCTTCACCGTTGTTACCGGCAAGATCGGTTCCGGGAAGACAACCCTGCTACGAACCATCCTCGGTTTGGTGCAACGCGAGCAAGGCACAGTCCGCTGGAACGGGGAGGCAATCGAGGATCTCGATGACTTCTTCGTACCGCCGCGATCGGCATACACGCCCCAGGTGCCGAAGCTGTTCTCGATGTCGTTGCGCGACAACCTATTGCTGGGACGCGCCGACACCGACGTGGAGCTCGACGCCGCCATCCGGTCGGCTGCACTCGACCGCGACGTCAAGCACATGCCGGAGGGCCTGGACACGTTGGTCGGTCCGCTCGGGATGCGGCTATCGGGTGGACAGATCCAACGCACCGCAGCAGCGCGCATGTTCGTTCGCGACCCGGAGCTGTTGGTATTCGACGACCTATCGAGTGCACTCGACGTTGATACCGAGAAGACTCTCTGGGAGCGCCTCTTTGCCGAGCACAGCGAGTCGACCGCGCTGGTGGTATCGCACCGGCGGCCGGCGCTGCAGCGCGCCGACCAGATCATCGTGCTGGACAGTGGACGGGTCGTTGCGGCCGGCAAGCTCGAAGAACTGCTCGCGACTAGCCCCGAGTTCCGTGATCTTTGGGAGACGGAAGCTGAAGGCAACGGCAATGGTGTGGCGGCGGCGGTGGAGTCCCTGCGGGGGAGTGGGCGCTTGGGATGAACCGTCGACTGGACCGAGAGCTGTCGGTTCCTATTCTTCAGGGGCGGGGTAGCGGACCCCAATCCGGTCCCGGATCGCGTCGAGCCATTCCATTACCTCGAGCGTGTCGACATGGGGACGAAGTGAACTCTGCAAACGGCCGCCCGCAATGCAAGTCTCCGTCTCAGCCACCTCGAAACGGAGACCGTTGCCGGTGAAGTCGGTGTCGTGCTCGGCGATCACTTCTCTCTTGCGCTCGACCGTCAGCCGGCGGGAGTGATAAAACGGTGCGTGAATGCGGATTCGGCCCTCCGATCCGGCAACCACCGCCTCGGTTGTGGTGTCGGCCGTGAACGAGCACATGGCTGCGGCGGTGGCCCCTCCCGCATGGTGAGAGACAACCTGGGTGGCGACATCGACTTCGGTTGAGCTGAGTCGGGCGGTTGCCTCGAAGCGCTCCGGGGGGCCCAGCAGGTGATGGATGAGACTGATCGGATAGATACCGAGATCGAGCAGGGCACCACCCCCGAGGCTGCGATTCATCCACCGGCGCTGTGGATCGAGCGTTGCCGGGAACGAGAAGTTGGCGGCGACGTGTGTAATCGTACCGACCACGCCTTCTGAGATCAGCTCGTTCAGCCGGCCGATGAAGGGAAGGAAGCGCATCCACAACGCCTCCATCGCAAAGACGCCTGCCTCGGTCGCAGCGGACAGCATCTCGGTGGCCTGGTCGGCATTGAGAGCGATTGGCTTCTCGCACAGCACCGGCTTGCCGGCGGCGATGGCGTCGAGGGTGTTCTGGTAGTGAAGGTCGTTGGTGGTGGCGACATAGACGACGTCGACTTCGTCGGCCTGGGCGACGGCGGCATGGGAATCGACCGCACGTCCTATCTGCAGTCTGTCGGCGAAGGCCTGCGCCGCACCAGGGCGCGCTGATCCGACGACGGCCACTGTCGAATCATTGGCGGCCAGCGTCGTCGCCATCGACTCGGCGATGCCACCGGTGCCCATGATTCCCCAGCGCAGTTTCATCGCGGCTCACCCTAGGCGCAGATCGCGCCGGCCCTTGGCTCCACTACCGTCTCCGGAATGCCACTCGTCCTCGCCATCGGCGGAGCGCTGCTCTACGGATTCGCCGATTTCTCCGGTGGGTATGCCGCCAAGCGGATGCCGCCGTGGGGGGTTACTGCGCTGTCGCAGACGATTGGCCTCCTTGCGTTGGCGCTCGGACTCATCTTGTTTCCGGCAGACTCGGTCACTGCTGCCGATATCGCGTGGGGAGCCGGGGCCGGCTTCGGTGGTGTTGTCGGTATCGGTCTGCTCTATCGGGCGCTAGCCGAAGGGACCATGGCGGTGGTCTCTCCGGTGACCGCAGCGACCACGGCGGCGTTGCCCGTCGTCATCGACGTTGCCACCGGTGGCGAGCTGACCTTGATTGCCGGCATAGGAGTCGCATTGGCGCTGGTTGCGATTGTGGCTATCGCCGGAGAACGGTCTGCGGAGCGTCTCAACCCACGGCTGCTTGGGATGGCCCTGGGTGCGGGTGTCGGTTTCGCAGTGTTCTTCGTATTCATCTCACAGACAAACGAGGCAAGTGGATTCTGGCCCCTGGTCGGTGCGCGGGCGATAACCATCCCGCTCGCCTTCCTGCTGCATCGCAGCCTGGAACCGCTGATTCGACCCAGAATGACGTCGATACGATGGGTGGCGGCTGCCGGCCTCTTTGACATGGGTGCCAACCTGCTGGTGGCCGCTGCGCTACAGCGAGGGCCGCTCGGCATCGTGTCGGTGCTCAGCTCGCTCTACCCCATCGTCACGGCCTTGACGGCAATGTTGATTCTGCGGGAGAGGCTCTCTGCAACCCAACTTGGCGGGGTAGCGCTTGCGATGACGGCAGTGGTGCTACTGCTCGTCTGACCCCTTGGTGGGGGCTTTGATTGGGAGTTGGAGACGGAAGACGGCCCCCGGGTCGCCATCCTCGATGAGGATCTGCCCCTGGTGTTTGTCGACGACAACAGACCATGCAATCGACAAACCCTGACCCGAGCCGGTACCGACCTCTTTGGTCGTGAAGAAGGGATCGAATATCCGACTGCGGATACTCTCGGGTATACCGGGGCCGTTGTCGGAGATCCGGATTTCAACCATGTCGTCGGTGTGGCTGGTGGCAACCCGGATCAGGCCCTTGCCGTCCTCGTCGACGTTGCGATGTTCGGCCATGGCCTGTGCCGCATTGACGAACATGATGAGGAGGCTCTGGCCGAGCGGCCCGGCCAGGCCCTCGATGGGCGGCAGCTCGGCGTCGAGCTCCAGTTCCATCTCGGACACGTATTTCCACTCATTGCGCGAAACCTTCATCGTGGTCTCGACAACGCGGTTCACGTCAACGGCCGACTTCGACTCTGAACCGGGGTGGGCGAACTCCTTCATGGCACGGACGATCTCGGCTACGCGATTGGCTCCTTCGAGCGTCTCCTCGATCGCATCGGGGGTCTCCTCGAAGTAGAAGTCGCAATCGTTGTCGGCCCACATCTGCTGGAGGCGAGCTGCTTCGTCGCTGAGGGTGCTCTCATCGGCGCACTTGGCGATGAATTCATTGTGCGCGGCAGCCAGTTTGCCCAAGGCCTCGATCGATTCCTTGACAAAGGTCGTGTTGTCGGTGACGAACTGGATGGGTGTGTTGATCTCGTGTGCGATGCCGGCCGCCAGTGAGCCAATAGCCTCCAGCTTCTGCGCCGCCAGCAATTGGGTTTGGGTGTCCTTGAGCTTCTCGTGTGCAGCCTGGACTCGATCGCGACTTCCGCGCAGCTCTTCATAGAGCTCGGCGTTGTGGATCGCTACCGCAGCTTGGGCGGCGAGCGTGCGAACCAGTGAGAGTTCCACGTCACTGAACCTGTGACTCCCGGCGTTGTTGAGTGTCGTCAACGTACCGAGTACCAGATCGTCGACGATTATCGGCGCAACCGCCACGGAGGTTCCCGGAAAGCGGGCTGCCCGTGCTGCCGCCAGACCTTTGTTGCGTGGGTCGTTGGCGATGTCATCGGATCGGACCGCCTTGCGGCTGGTCACCGCAAGCCCACTCAGGCCGTCCATGACCTCTTGGTAACTGTGGCCGGCCACTTCCTCATCCGGGTAGACGTGACTGACGATCTTGCTCAGCTCCTCCTTCTCGGTATCAAATAGAAGGATCAGACTCTCCTCGGCACCGACTAGTTCTGCTGCGGTTTCCACCAGCAGCTCGAGGATGAAGTCGACATCGAAAGTCGCTGCGATCCCGCGGCCCATATCCAACAGCGTCTCCAACTGCTCGACGTGGCGCTGCATCCCGCGCTCGACGGCTACGTGCTGGCTGACGTCGCGGACCAGCACGACGACGTGGGTGTAGTCGGGCCGTCCATCCTGTAACGGAGCCGCCCAGTCGAGTTGGCACGGGATGTCGACACCACCGAAGTCGACACCGGAAACGTTCACTTGAAGGTAGGACCGGCCTTCCCAGATCACCATGATTTGGTCGACTAGGGAATCCAGAGTGCTGCGGTTGAGCAATTCGCCAGGCAGGTGACCGAGCAGACCCTCTCGGTCGGCCGCCCCAACAAAGGCGACGGCTCGCTCGTTGATGTCAACGACGCGGATGCGGGAAACAACGCTGCGTAGGAGTGTCTCGTCCGATTCGAGTTGTTGGCGGAGGTCGGTTACGCCGGCGGCGCGCATCTCATCGCAGAAGGCTTCTACCTGGCTCCAGTCCTCCAGCCAGATCGGCGCCGGGGCGATGTCGAAGAGAATTCGGTCCGGTCGGCTCAGCTCTGTTTGACGGACTCCCGGGTCGGTCAGCAATGTTCCTCCACAGGTTGCGTGATTCCCGTCGGCCGGGTGTGCCACACCATTAGTTGGGAACGGAAAGAGGGGCCGGCGTGGTGCCGACCCCTCTTTCTTTGCCGGGTGGTTTCCCTAGCTACCGATTCCCAGAGCCCTGGCCAGGAATGTGGCCATTTGAGCCCGGGTCACCGGATCATCGGGGCTGAACTCCGTGGCGCTGGTGCCAACGGTGATGCCAGCCGCAGCAATGGCATTGATGTCGTCCTCGAAGATCGAGTCGTCGTCATCGGTGAACGCATCGACGTCGCTCGCCGGGATGCTGAACGCACGCTTCAGGAACGCTGCCATTTGACCGCGAGTGACCGTCTCATTCGGTGCAAAGGTGCCGTCGCCCTTGCCCACGGTGATACCGACCGCTGCGATCGCATTGATGTCGTCCTCGAAGATCGAGTTGTCGTCATCGGTGAAGAAGTCGGTGCTCGATGCCGGGAGGTTCAAGGCCCGCCGAATGAACGCAGCCATTTGACCCCGCGTAATGGAGTCGTCGGGGCTGAAGGTGTCCTCGGACGTACCCACTGTGATTCCCAGCAACGCAATGAGGTTGATGTTGGCCTCATGCACGTTGCCGTTGTCATCACCGAACGCTCCGGCGGGACCGAGGTTCGGGATTGCCTGGATGAGCAGCGTGAACGTGCCTCCATCCAGATCGCCAACCGCGTAGACGATCGTGCTCTGACCCTCGGGCAGTATCACATCACCGGCGTCGAAGGCGACCGTGTCGGTGCCCGCGGCGTTGATGGTGACACCGTAGGTGCCGGCAGCCAGATCGATCTGACCCTCGTTCGGGTTGGTGACGTTCTCGAACACATTCAGTGCTTCATTGGCGACGATGTCGACCGCAGGGGCGGCCGCGGTGTGACGCACCACTAGGCGTGCCTCGCCGGCGGCGATTTCGCTCACATCGTTGACGAACACACTGAGAGTGGGCTTGCCGTCGGCGTCGAGGTGAGCCACGATCGAAGCGTTGGCGCCTGCAGGCAGGCTCGTCGAACCGGAAATCGCCGGTGCGGTCGCCAGCGGGTTGGCCCCAGCCGGGTAGATGGCGACCTCGTAGTCGGTTGCGGCCAGCAGTAGCGGACCAACGACCGAGTCCGGAGCGAATCCCGGCAGTGTCAGGTTGCCGTTGAGATAAACGTCAACCGTCAGGCCGGGCACGCCGTGGACGACGGTGCCGATGCCGAAGGCAGAGGGTGACGGGAGATCGATCGACTGCACCAGCAGACCGAAGGAACCTCCACCGAGGCTGCCGACGGCATACACAATGGTGCTCTTGCCCTCAGGAAGGGTCAGGTCACCGGCGTCGAATGCCACCGTGTCGGTGCCGGCGGCGTTGATGGTCACACCGTAGGTGCCGGCGGCGAGATCAATCTGACCCTCGTTCGGGTTGGTGACGTTCTCGAATACCCGCAGCGCACCGTTGGCGACGATGTCGACGGCGGGTGCTTGCGCGAGATGACGCACCACGAGGCGTCCCTGGCCGGGCAGCGCGGTCGAGGTGTCGTTCAGGAATGCCGAGAGGCTGGGGTCGCCATCGGCGTCGAGGTGTGCAACTGCCGTAACGTTTCCGCCCGGAGGCATCTCTAGGGTTGTGGCGAGGATCGGGTCAGCCGGTGCGGCTGGCGCCGGGCCTTCCCCGGCAGCGTAGATCTCGATCTCGTAGGAGCCCGCAGGAAGCGGGATTGGGTCGGTGACGGTGTCGGGTGCGAAGTCGGGCAAGGTGTTCTCGCCGTCTACATAGACGTCGACGGTGACACCGGGGATTCCGTGGACCACTGTTAGATCGGAATTGGTCTCGTCTGCTACCGCAGGAGCGGCGGTGAGCAACGAAGCGATCATCAGTGCTACAAGAACCAAGATGGTTCTGCCTCTCATGGCTTCTCCTTCGTAGTTTGCGCGGATCTCATCCGCCTTCCACCCCTTCTACGAAGCCGGGGTAGAGGGTGGATTGCAAAGCCGCGCGATCCCGATGGAATTCGCGGGGTCTCCGCCTTGTTACGACCGCACGTTTGTGAATGCTTCCGGCAGAACCTATACCCTGGACAATATGCATCTCGATCAAATCCACATCAAAGACCTCATCGTCCCCGGCATCGTCGGTATCAATCCCGAGGAGCGAGTCAACCGGCAGGATGTGCTGGTCAACGCCACACTCTGGGTCGACATCCGGCCGGCTGCGGCAACCGATGACATTGCGGACGCAGCCAACTACCGAACCATCACCAAGTCGCTCATCGCTCACATCGAGAACGGTGAGCCAATGTTGGTGGAGCGGTTGGTCCAGGAACTCACCGACATCTGCTTCAACACCGATCCGAGGGTCGAAGAGGTGGAAATGACGGTCGAAAAGCCCGGCGCACTGCGGCATGCCAGGTCGGTTGGCATCACCATCCGCCGCACTCGGTCGGACATCAGGCTTCTCGAGAACTAGGAACCACTATGAGCGACAAAGACTTCGTACAGACCATCATCGCCATCGGCTCTAACGTCGAGAAGGAGCGCTATCTACCCGAAGCGATCCGGCTGCTCCGGCGCCACCGGCGCATCGAGGTCCGTGACGTGAGCCGCTTCTTCGAGAGCGCTGCGGTGGGTGGTCCCCCCGATGCCGGCGAGTTCTTCAATGCTGCGGTCATCGCCTGTACCGACCTCACGCCCGAGGAGCTCCGCAGCGAACTGCGCTATCTCGAGGATGTCCTTGGCAGGGTGCGCACCGAAGACCGAAACGCTCCACGCACGATCGATCTGGATATCGCCTACTACGGGGACGTGGTCGCCGAGTTCGCTGACTGGCAACTGCCCGATCCGGAGGCCGCCACCTCGCCACACATCGCGATCCCAATCGCCGACGTCGCTCCGAGCTTCGTTGACCCGGTTTCTGGGAAGACCACCTATGACTTGATGCTCGGTGTGAGTGCATCCTCCGAATCGGTCAAGCCGGTGACATCAATTCGTCTTGCCGCCCCTTACGAGTCGCGGGGCCCGGAGGACTTTGACCAAACCGGCGATGTCTATGCGCCACAGCTCGAGGCGTTGGTCCGTTCGCAACTGCTCGAGATCGGAGAGAATCCCGAACGGGAGGGGCTAGTGCGTACCCCGCTGCGGGTGGCCAAGGCAATGGACTTCCTCACGAACGGATATGCCACCTCACTCAACGACGTCGTCAACAACGCGGTGTTCGATGCCGAGGACGCCGACGAGATGGTCTTGGTCAAGGACATCGAGTTCTACTCGATGTGCGAGCACCACATGCTGCCCTTCTTTGGCAAGGCGGCGGTCGCCTATATCCCGCAGGGGAAGATCATCGGCCTTTCCAAGGTCGCGAGGGTCGTCGACTTGTACGCCCGCCGGCTCCAGGTCCAGGAACGCCTGACCAATCAGGTTGCGGACGCCATCGTTGGAATACTCGATCCGCTCGGCGTGGGTGTGGTCATGGAGGGCCAGCACCTATGCATGATGATGCGCGGGGTGCAAAAGCAGGACAGCTCGACCGTCACCTCGGCGATGCGGGGCACCTTCAAACGAGACCCGCGGACGAGAAGCGAATTCATCGACCTAGTACGAAGCTGAACGGGCTGGCGGAACCACACCGCCCTTGGTGACCCCCAGCGCAAGTAGTCTGAACTGTCTGATGAAGCTTGCCGATACCCGGGGACGGGCCCTGCGCGATCTGAGGATCTCGATCACCGACAGGTGCAACTTCCGATGCAGCTATTGCATGCCGAAAGAGATCTTCAATCGCGAGTACGAGTTCCTTCAGCGCGACCTTCTTCTCACGTTCGAGGAGATCACCCGCTTGACCAGCGTCTTCAAGGGGTTGGGGGTCGAGAAGGTCCGCATCACTGGTGGCGAGCCGTTGTTGCGCCGCGGCGTCGAACGCTTGGTTGCCGACCTAGCGGGGCTCGGGCTGGATGACCTCACGCTTACAACCAACGGGTCGCTGCTGCGAAGGAGAGCCGCGGCTCTGGCAGAGGCCGGACTGCGTCGAGTGACGGTAAGCCTCGACTCGCTCGATCCGGCCGTGTTTGCCGCCATGAACGACGTCGATTTCCCTGTGTCGGACGTTCTCGAAGGGATCGAAGCGGCAGTCGCCGCGGGTCTCACGCCGGTCAAAGTCAACATGGTGGTGAAGCGAGGTGTAAACGACGATGGCATCTTGGCGATGGCGGAGCACTTCCGCGGGAGCGGCAACATAGTTCGGTTCATTGAGTTCATGGACGTTGGCAGCTCTAATGGTTGGCGGCTCGACGACGTCGTTCCGGCGCAGGAAATCCTGGACACGATCTCGGCCAAGCACCCAATCAGGCCGGTGGCAGCCAACTACCCGGGAGAGGTGGCGACGCGGTGGCAATACGTTGACGGACAGGGCGAGATCGGGCTCGTAACCTCGATATCGAAGCCGTTTTGCGCTGGCTGTACCCGGGCTCGTTTGTCGGCCGAAGGCGTTCTCTACACCTGCCTGTTTGCTACGTCTGGTGTTGACTTCCGTGCCCCGCTGCGCTCCGGTGCCAGCGATGATGATCTGCGGCAGATGATCGCCGAGTTGTGGGAGGCACGCACCGACCGGTACAGCGAACTGCGGTCCGGAGTTACCGTGAATCTCCCCAAGGTCGAGATGAGCTACATCGGCGGGTAGACACTCTTCCTCTTTGCGGGATCACCGCACCGTCTACCCGAAACGGGAACCAGAGCAAGGGCGATGACCGTCAGAGAGTCATGAGTCGAGCCGCCCGCAACCGCTACACCGCCGCTGTGCTGCTGCTGTTGGCCGTTGTTGCCGCCACATTGCTGAAAGTTGGTTTGAGCAGGTGGACACCGGACACCGACGAACCGGCATTGCCCGGGCTGCAACTTCGCGTTGGGGCCGGCGACCGAGTGACAACCGCCATACTGCCCGTTGTCCGAGTCACCTCCCATTCCCACGAGCCGATCCAGGTCGGGGACCGTGACAGCTTCGAGCTACGGCTTGGCGACATCGCTGCGCTTGGAGATCGAATGCCACTCGTCCAGTTCACGGAGGTCATCGACGACTCACGCTGTCCCGAAGGGGAGCAGTGCATCTGGGAGGGCGAGGTTCGAATAGCGGCTGTCTGGTCGTTTCCCGCAGAGACCACTTCCTTTGACCTCTGGGGATTGCATGTTGACGGCCGGCCGATGTTCGGTGATGCGCCGACAGTGACGTTCTCTGACTATGAGCTGAGTTTGACGGATCTGCGCTACGAAGCCGGGTCGCCGGTGGCGTCTTTTGCCTGGCACCAAGAAACGTAGATACTGATTGAATAAAGCAAAACAGCTCTATTGACCGAGCAGCTGTGGGGGCATATGTTCGTGGCGTGAGCGAAGAGTTCGAAGAAATGGAGCGGATTCCGTGGGCAGCCCTCGCCGCCGCCACGCCCGATCCGCGGCGGCGCCTCGCTGCGGTAGGAATCGGACTGGTTGCGCTGCTTGCGCTCGTACTGGTGGCCGGGAGGTGGCTGCTTGCACCGGGAGCAAGCGCAGATCCTGATCCGGTGGAAGCCTTGCGGGAATCGGCGGACGCCGTAACGGCCAGCACCGTGCCGGCGGAAGAGATCATCCAAGCTAGGCCCACGCCCGCGGAACCGGTGGCACCTGCTGGGGCTGCGATCTATTCGGAAGCCGATCTCATGGCTGCTTCCGTCGACGCCGAGGTAAAGATCGCAGAGCTGTGGGCCGAACGGTTCGTCCGGGACTACCTGACCGTCGACGGTGACGGGTCAGTCGCCGCTGCGGCCGCACAGCTTGTTGCTACTGAGCTGCCAGCGCCGACGGCGGGTTTGGCTTCGTTTGTCGAGTGGGCAGAGCCCTATGCGATCACGGCGACCCGGCCCGGCCAGTACCGAGTCGAGGTTGCCTACCGTCTGTTGACGGGCTCCGCAGGCAGCTTCGTCAGACAGCCCGCGGCTGCGATGGCGGTGACGCTCGAGGTGGATGTTGACGGCACCGCCACCTTTGCCGGGCCCCCCGAGGCGATCACACTGCCGACCCTGCTGCCTGCCACCACACCGACGTTGACGGAGCAGATACCGGAGTGGGTGTTGGAGAACGTGCAGGCGTCCGGGGCATCCATTGTCGGCGCCTATCGCAGAGACGGTGTCTGGTGGGTCGTCCTGACGAGCGAGCTTGCACCGGGCATAGTCCGACCGCATGCCGTGGGCGTTGCCAGCTGATCGTGCCGGCTCATCGCTAGTAGCGCCGTGTTTGAATGCCGCAATGAACCGTGGCATTGCTCTGGGTGTAGGCGCCTACGTCATTTGGGGGGTCCTTCCGATCTTCTGGAAGGCCATTGACTCTGTCGACTCGCTGGAAATCCTGGCGCATCGCATTGTCTGGTCGGTTGTGTTCCTTGCGGGGATCATCGCATTGCGCCGGTCTTGGCCGCAGATTCGAAGCCTGAGTGGCATGGTCGTTGTCCGCCTCTTGGCCGCGGGGAGCCTGTTGGGGCTGAATTGGGCCACCTACATCTGGGCCGTCAACAACGGGCACATCGTCGAATCGAGCCTCGGCTACTTCATCAATCCACTCCTCAACGTATTGCTTGGCGTCGTCATTTTGCGGGAGAGGCTGGAGGCGGTGCAGTGGCTGGCAGTTGCGATCGCCGCAATCGGCGTGACCTACATGACCATCAGTGTTGGCTCCTTGCCTTGGATCGCTCTAGTGCTGGCAACCAGCTTTGCCATCTATGCGCTACTGAAGAAGCAGATGAGGGGAGTAGGCCCGATCGAGAGCTTGGCTGTTGAAGTGACGCTGGTCCTTCTGCCGGCCGTGGCCTACCTCACGATCCTTGGCCGTGGCGGGGAGGGGGCTTTTGGCGCCGACGGTGTGCGCACCACGATCCTGCTGATCCTGACCGGAGTCGCCACCGCCCTCCC
>JASJEG010000208.1 GCA_030064765.1 Acidimicrobiia bacterium
CGGCCGCCAGGAGATCGAGATCCTGGTCCGGCAGTTCTGCCAGAAGTGGAATCGCCCGCAATGCGTCCCGCATCACACCGACTCGAGATACTTGTGGATCATCGAGATGGCGACAGAACCCTGGCCAACGGCCGATGCCACGCGCCGCACCACCCCGGCGCGGACGTCCCCTGCAGCAAATATCCCCGGCACACTGGTCTCCTGCACGTAGGGGTCACGATCGAGCGTCCAGACTGGTCGCACCCCCATGGTGAGAATGTCGGGGCCTGTCAGGATGAATCCGCGCTCGTCAGTAGCAACGAGTTCTTCCACCAGGCTCGAGTGCGGAATAGCGCCAACAAAGACGAAGATTGCTGAAGCATCGCGCTCCGTTTCGCTGCCGGTCTCCGCGTTGAGGAGTTTCACCTTCTCGACCGAGGAATCGCCGCCTACCTCGACCACGCGGGTGTTCAGCAAAACCTCGATGTTTGAGGTGGAGCTGATCTGGTCGACCAGGTACTGCGACATCTTCGCCTCGAGCGAAGGCCCCCGGGCGACCAGGGTTACGTCTGCCGCGTGCTTGCTGAACATGATCGCCGCCTGGCCGGCAGAATTGGCGGCGCCAATCACGTAGACATGGCCACCCGCATAGGTCGCCGCCTCGCTCGGCGCCGCCCCGTAGTAGACCCCGGCGCCCTCGAACCGGTCGTATCCCGGAACATCCAGCTTGCGAACCGTCATCCCACTGGCGATCAGAAGGGCATGACAGCGAAGCACGGACCCGTCGGCCAGGGTCACGATCTTGACCGTGTCGTCAACCCGGATCGCAGTCACCTCTGCCGCCGTAATTAGTTCCGCACCCAGCCGTGCCGCTTGGGCGGCAGCCCGGCGCGCCAGGTCTCCCCCGCTGACTCCCGTTGGAAACCCCAGGTAGTTCTCGATTCGAGCGCTGGTGCCCGCCTGGCCGCCGGGGGCGTCCTTTTCGATCAGAGCCACTCGCAGTCCCTCGGATGCTCCGTACACCGCCCCTGCCAACCCGGCGGGGCCACCACCGACGATGACAACGTCATAGAACGGGCTCGCCGCCTCGGTATGCAGGCCGATCTCGGCGGCCAGGGTGCGCCGATCGGGCTGAACCATCGGCTCACGCTCCGGAAGGAGAACTACCGGCAGGGATCCGCCTTCGCTAGATGCGGTCACAATCGAGAGCGCTTCGTCGTCGCGCTCGATGTCAAGAAAGCGGTATGGGATTCCGTTGCGGGCCAGGAAGTCCTTGGTTTCATGGGTAGGCGGCGACCACGTGGTGCCAAGCACTCTGATCCCGTCAAAGGGTGCTGGAACATTCGCATGCCAGTCGGCAAGCAGATCGTCCAGCACCGGGTAGAGCTTCTCTTGCGGAGGGTCCCACGGTTTCATCAGGTAGTGGTCGAGTTCGACCTCGTTGATCGCTTGGATCGCCGCGTTGGTGTCTGCGTATGCGGTGAGCAGAACCTTCCGGGCTCGGGGGTAGCGGGTCCGAGCCTCGAGCAGGAATTCGGTGCCCTCCATACCCGGCATGCGTTGGTCCACTAGAAAGAGGGCGATGGAGTCCCCCCTGGCGAGGAGTTCCTCAACCACCTCCAAAGCCTCTTCACCTGAAGACGCGGCGACAATCCGGTACTCGGCGCCGTAGTACGAGCGAAGGTCCCGGCTTACAGCCCCCAGAACTTGCGGATCATCGTCAACGGCGAGGAGCGTTGGCCTTGTCACGATTTTCTCCTTGCAGATAGGTCGGCCAGGGCCGCATATCGATGGGTCACCGCTTGTCCTTCGAACGAAACCAGGCGAAGCCCCGATGGATCCTCACCGAGCGGGTAGCCCACAGGACCCGACGTCACCATCTCGAAGTCACCGTCTCGTGCGATCGAGTTGCGGTGCCAATGTCCGGCGAAGGCAATCTTGATTCGTCCTCGGTGAACGACATCAAGGAGGTGCTTGCGTCGCTCCGAAGGCAAGTTCCAGTAGGAATCCGGCTCAGCGGCATCTGTCAGAAACAGGGGGTGGTGGCCAAACAGGATGACCTCCTTCTGTTCCTCGCAGGCCCGCTCGACCTCCCAATCAAACCAAGCCATTTGCTCCTCGAGTTCGTCCGGCACCTGGTCGGGCGAGTCGATGACCACGGTGTCCAGTACCAGGAACCGGGCAACCCCCCGGTCGAACGCGTAATAGTCAGGACCGAAGACCTCCCGGTATTTATCGATGCTGTGGCTTGTCGGATGCACTGTGTCGGCAGCGATGTCGTGATTCCCCGGCACCCAGAACATCGGGATGCTAGTGTCGAGTCTGCTTGTGATCCGCAGCAACGCCTCCAGCTGCTCCTCAGAGGCGGGATCGTCGACCATGTCACCGCCCATCACCACGAACTCGGGTCGCAGATTGTTCGCCGCCGCGATGGCCTCCGCATACCGATCGGCATCCCACTCGAACCCCTCGACGAGTGGTCCTTCGTGGACTCGCATACCCTGCGCCGCGTAGCGAACGACGTCATCTGCGCCCATGCCGCTGAAGGAGGCAAACGCCCCCAACTGGCAATCAGCCATGAAGATGAACTGGAAACTCGTAACGATGACCTCGGGCTTGGTCGCGCCAACATAGCCAACAGAAATCCGCGACGCGGGCCCGCCCGGCCGCCGCCGTTGTGCTAGACGTCAGCCGGGATCCGACCCTCGACGTGCGACAACGGCGGTACGCCCTGGGAGGCACAAGCGCTCTCCGTGCCAGCTCGAGTGCCTTCGTACGAGTCCGCCGGGTCACCTTGGCGCCGCACCATCCATATCAGCGGAAGCGCAATGAGGGTCACCACCCCGCCCACGATGTAGCCAGCCGAGAATCCTCTCCGGTCGGAGAGTTCCCCCAGGCTGGTCTGACCAACGACCCCGCCAACGCCGGAGATCATCGACCCAAACGAAACGACGGTCGCCCGCTGCTCGCTGGGCACCACCTGGTGGATGAAGGCCTGGCTCACCGGCATCTGGACACCCATGGCGACCCCACCAACGAAGAGCAACACGAGTGCCGGATAGAACGAACTGACGGCACCGACACCGATCAGAGCAGCCGCATAGACCGAGCCCGTCCACAGGAACAGCGTAGACCGCCGACCACACCAGCGCATTGCGACCTCGACAATGGCATTGCCCAGCATCATTGAGATCGCCAGCAGCGCGGCAACGATCCCTGCCACCCACACCGCGTCATTGTCGAGAAGCTCCAGGAAGTAGGGCTGCCAGGCGTACCACGCCCAGATAAAAAATCCGTTCTGAATCGCGCCGGCGAGCAACAGGAGACGTAGCGAGCGCTGCTGCCAACCGAATTCGATTCCGGCCCGACCTACCCGTGCTGCCGCCCCTGGTATCTCCCGCCAGGTAACCCGCTGTGGCGCAAACCCGATGTCGTGCATGCCAAAGAAGGCGAGCCCAAACAACAGGACCAGCAGCGCCGAACGGACGACAAACGGCAGCGCCAAGTCGATTTGTCCGATCAATCCCCCTCCAACCGTTCCGACCAACATCGCCGCTCCGCTGATCAACTGTCCGCGTGAGAAGACCCGGTCCAGATCGCCCTGGTAGCCAACGTGGCGGACTCCGTCGACCAACCAAGCTTCCATTGCTCCGGAGTAGAAGGTGAAGCCGAGACCCATGAGGACCGACACCAGCGAGAAGGCCACGACACCCATACCCGCCTGGGCCAGTGCGAGGTACAGCAGCGTCGTAATCGCAAGAACGGCAAGCGAGGCTAGGAATGAGGCTCGGCGACCCACTGTGTCGGCGACGACTCCAGTCGGGATCTCAAAAAGGACCGTTCCCACCGAGAACGCCGAGTTCGCTATGAACACCTCGGCGATGGACAACCCGGCGTCGAGGAGGAACAAGGTGTTGATGCCCCAGATCACCGACGCCGCCAACGTGTATATGGCGGCGTAGACGAAGTAGCGACGCACGATTTGTGCGGCCTCCCCCGGCATCGTCTGGATTGTCATTAGGCGGGACCTTTCCCACGCCCGCACGCAGGGCACCATGCCAAGCTACTTGACGCGACCTTCGGGTGGTGACGCAATTGGATCAGGTCGCGATGACGCTACGCGGCATATCCGCCGGCATCTCCTGGTTGCTTCGGGCTAGATTCGACGCTGGCGACACGGATCGAGGATCGTGAATAGCAAGCATTCCGGCGAGTTTGTTGCACTCAATGCAGACGTGGTTGGCTATAGCGCCCTGGTAGCCGACGATGTTGACGCCACCAGCGCCACCATGACTGAATACCGTACGCTCGTCGAGGCCCACATCGCCGAGAGCGGCGGCACGCTGGCCAGCTTCGTTGGCGACAGCTTCATGGCCATCTTCGACGACGCCATGGCCGGCCTACGCACGGCCATCGCCATCACCACTGCGGTGGAAACGAGCAACGCTGCGCTGCCTCCGGCCCGCCAAGTCCGGTTCCGTATGGGCATGGACCAGGGAGAGGTGAGCTTTGCAGATGGCAACCATCACGGCGACGCGCTGAACATCGCCGCCCGGATTCAGGCGATCGCTCCGGCTGGGGGTTTGGCTGTTTCCGATCGTGTGTACAAGGCGCTCGATGAACCTGCACTGCGGTTCCGGGCGATCGGTCGCCAGCGGCTCAAGAACATCCCTGAGCAGATTGGCGTTTATGAGTTTGTCGACCTCCCCACCGATGGCCGCCCACGGGCAGTACGCCGATCGTTGTCACTCGAGGCGCCAACGTTGGCCATTCTTCCAATCCATGCCGAGATGGTCGACGAGACGGTGCGGGCTGCGGCCGGGATGATCCGCCTCGATCTGATCCACCGTCTGTCCGCCATTCCCGACCTTCGGGTCATCGACGCCCCATCGGAGCCGGGTGACGGCCCCACTGCAAGCGCTCGCTACATGGTCGAGACGGGTGTCCATCAGTTCGATTCGCACGTGAGGGTGTTTGCAGTGCTGTTCGATATGGACACCATGAACGTGGTCAAATCCCACAAGTGGATGACCACCGTTGACGAGATGTTCACGCTATCTGAGGTGCTGGCCAATGAGGTAGCTCACTCGGTGGATGTGGAGTTGGTGGTCGGTGAGCCGGCCCGCCTCTACGACGAACTCGACGATCCGGTTGCAATCGAAAAGGTGTACCTGGGCTGGTATCACCTCCGCAACGACACCAAGGAAGGCTGGCATCGGGCGCTGGAGCTGTTCGATGATGTTGCCAAGAGCCATCCGGACCGCCCGTATGGGTTCGTGCTTGGCGGCTTTGCCTTATACCTCGGCGCAACCAACGGTTGGACATCGGATCCCGATGTTGCTTTCACCGAGGCGTTGGAGCTGGCGGCGCGGGGGGCGGCGGCGAACGATCCAACCGGGATGGCTCAAGCGGTGGAGGCCGCCGTGCTGATGTCCCGGGGAGCCGTTGACGAGGCGCTTGCCCGGCTCGATCATCTCGAGATTGTCCGGCCGACGTGCGACGTCACCTATGGGCTCGAAGGCAGCGTGCGCCGCTATCTCGGGCAGTGGGAGCGGGCAGTCGAGCTGCTCGACGTGGCCATGCGGCTCACCGGAATCAACAAACCTTGGTACCCCACGGTCAAGGCTTCGTCGCTGTTTGTTGGCGGGCGGCTCGATGAGGCCGCTTCGCTCGCCGAGGGAGTTCTCGATTATCAGCCGAACAATCTGGAGGCTTTGCTGGTGCTGGCTGCCGCCCAGGTGGAAATGGGTCTGGAGCGTCGCGCCCGGGCGACGGTCGAGCTCATCATGGAGCGGTTCCCGGCGATCGACGTGGAAGACTGGCTCGAGAAGACCCCGTACCAACGACGCGAGATCGTCGAACGGTGGAAGGGCGACCTGGCGGTTGCCGGCGCGATCTCCTCG
>JASJEG010000209.1 GCA_030064765.1 Acidimicrobiia bacterium
GTTGTCGATGAAGCCGGACCCGGCGCCCCCGAGAAGTTCCCGACACCCGGGGTTCGCACGATCGAAGACCTCGTGGATTTCCCGGGGGGCGCCGAAGCCGGCAGGCAAATCAAGACCCTCATCTACGTCCTCGATGGCGAACCGGCGCTAGTGCTGCTCCGCGGAGATCATCCTTTGCAGGAGCAGAAGCTGCAGGATGGAACTGGCGCCATTGACTTCCGACCGGCTCACCCCGACGAGATCGTTGAGTTGCTCGGTGCGGACGCCGGCAGTCTTGGCGCAGTCGGCGTGGAAGGTGTGCGCATCATCGCCGATGAGGCGCTGCGCGACCGCACGAACATGACGACCGGCGCTAACGAGAACGACTTCCACCTCCGCGGGGTTGCGGTAGAGCGCGACATCAACGTCGGAGAATGGCTGGATCTGCGCGAAGTCGAGGCCGGTGAGGCCTGTGTTGAGTGTGGTGAGGCGATAGAGGTGTTCCGGGCCATCGAGTGCGGTCACATCTTCAAACTCGGCACAAAATACTCTGAGCCGCTCGGAGCCATGGTGCTGGATGAGAACGGCCGCAGCCGACCGATCTACATGGGATCGTATGGGATTGGCCTGGAGCGCAACCTCGCTGCCGTTGTTGAGACCCATTACGACGACAAGGGAATCGCTTGGCCCGTGACCGTCGCCCCGTACGAGGTCGTTGTCACGGTGCTCAAGCTCGACGATGCAACCCGGGACGCTGCCGAGGGAATCTACGAAGCACTGCGCGCTGCGGGAATCGACGTGATCATTGATGACCGGGATGAGCGACCCGGCGTCAAGTTCAACGATGCCGAACTCATCGGAATCCCGTATCGGGTGACCGTAGGTCCGCGTGGGCTTGCCGAGGGAATCGTGGAGATCAACCAGCGCGCCTCAGGTGTCACCGAGAACGTGGCCGTCGCGGACGCGGTAGCCAACGTAGTGGCCCGGATCGAAGCGGAGCGTCTCTAGAGCGCCCTGGAGACTGCACCCTTTCGCGGAGCGAGACGCGACAGGTGCTATCATCGCAACTCCAACGGAGAAGAATTCTCTCGAGGTGGGCCTGCGCCCGCCTCGTTTTGTGTGCGAGCCTCAGGAGGAGAAGGTGACAGGAGCCGCCGATCGGCTCTGGGCTGCTGTGGAGCCCTACGTGTCCGCCGAAGGTGTTGAGCTGGACGATTTGGAGATCGTCGGCAAGGCCCCCGGCGTAGTCGTGCGCGTCACCCTCGACGCGGTTGAACCGCTGGGTGTTGACCAATTGGCCGACCTCTCGCGCCGCTTGTCTCGGTTGCTCGACGACGAGGATCCGATCTCGAGCTCGTACACACTCGAGGTGTCCTCACCGGGTCTCGAGCGGAAGCTGCGCCGTCCCCGCCACTACGAGAAATCAGTCGGCCGGGACGTGAAGATCAAGAGCAAGGTCGCCGTGGCCGGCGACTACAGCCATCGAGGCGTGCTCGCGGAGGCTACCGATGAGGACTTCGTGGTCGAGGTGGATGGATCCGGCCGCCGAATCGCCTACGGTGATGTTGTTTCAGCCCGGACGATCTTCGAGTGGGAAAAGGCTGCGAAGCCGGGAAAGCGTTGAGGAGAGGAACGCATGGATTTCAACCTGATGCTCGATGCGCTAGAAGGAGTAGCGCGCGAAAAGGGTGTTCCCATCGAGACGATCCTCGATGCCCTTGCCAATGCGTTTGTGTCTGCGTACAAGCGTACGCCGGGCGCCGCCGAGGAAGCCCGGGTGACGATCGATGTCGACAGCGGTGAGATCACCGTATACGGGCAAGAGCTCGACGAGGACGGGAACGTTGTCCGGGAGTGGGTCGACACCCCCGAAGACTTCGGTCGAATCGCCGTCCAGACGGCCAAGCAGGTGATCACGCAACGGTTGCGTGACGCTAAGCGGGAGCAGGTGTTCGACCTCTACGACGGGCGCGAGGGGGATCTCGTCACCGGGATCGTCCAGAGCTCGGATCATCGCTATGCCATGCTCGACCTCGGCAACGCCGAAGCGATCATGCCGGGGTCAGAGCGAATTCCCTACGAGCGGCTGGAACGAGGTAATCGGATCAAGGCTTACATCCTGGAGGTACGCGGGGAAGGCAAAGGGCCGCAGATCGTCGTGTCCCGCAGCCATCCCGAGTTCATCCGCTCGCTCTTTGAGTTGGAGGTGCCGGAGCTCGTCGATGGCGACGTCGAGATTCGTGCGATTGCCCGCGAGCCGGGACATCGCACCAAGATCGCGGTCCTCTCTCACGACCCGAACGTTGACCCGGTCGGGGCTTGCGTTGGAGCCCGCGGTTCGCGGGTTCGCCAGGTCGTGAACGAGCTGCGCGGCGAGAAGGTGGATATCGTCGAGTGGCGCGAGGACACCCGGGCATTCATTTCTGAGGCGTTGAGCCCGGCCCGGGTGAAGGAAGTGCGGCTCGATGAGGAAGAGAAGGTGGCGACGGTCATCGTCCCTGATCATCAGCTGTCTTTGGCCATCGGCAAGGAGGGCCAGAACGCTCGGCTGGCAGCTCGGCTCACCGGCTACAAGATCGACATTCGCTCCGAGAGCCAGGACCTGGGTCTCGAGGTGGATGAGGAGACCGGGCTCCCGGTAGCGGTTGATGCTGACGAAGAGGTGGCAGCACCACCTCCTGCGGACGTCGCTGCTGCGGCTGAGGATGCGGTCGAAGCAGCAGCCGAAGCCGTTACCGAAGCCCCTGTCGCGGTCTCGGCAGACGATGCAGTCGCCGCAACTGAAGTCGAAGTCCCCGCCGAGGTTGCAGAGGAAGTCGACGATGCGATCGCAGCGGCGACCGGCACACCGGAAGAGGACACAGAACTAGAAGAAGATGACGATGTTGACACCCCCGGTATCGAGGAAGATCCGGCGGTCTGATTCGGTGCGACAATGGGGCGTCACGGAGGTGACTGTTGGCTAAGAAGCGCGTTTACGAGATAGCACGAGAACTTGGGCTGGAGTCCAAAGATGTGCTGGGGCGCGCCCTCGAGCTGGGCCTGGAGGTGAAGACAGCCTCGTCGGGTCTCGATGAGAAGGGCGAGCAGCTGGTCGTTGCCTCCTTCCAGCCGGAGCCGCAGCCCGAGCCGGAGCCGGAGCCGGAGCCTGAGCCGGAGCCGGAGCCTGAACCGGAGCCGGAGCCTGAACCGGAACCGGAGCCTGAACCGGAACCGGAGGCGGCTCCAGTTGAGGCGGCCCCAGTTGAGGAGCCGGAAGAGAAGATCATCGCAGTTACCGCCGGAATCACAGTTGCCGAATTCGCTACCGAGATTGGCGAGCGGACCGGGAACGTCGTGAAGGAACTGATGGGAATGGGCGAGATGGTGCCCGGCGGCGGAACCATCCCGCAACATGCCCTGGAGCCTCTTGGACGGGTGTTTGGATACGAGGTGCTCGTCGACGAGAAAGAGCCCGAAGAGGAAGACACCACTCCGGAGCGGCACCTCGTCGAATACGACGATGACCCCAGCAGTCTTCGTCCCCGCCCACCGGTCGTAACAGTGATGGGACATGTCGACCACGGCAAGACCCAGCTGCTCGACACAATCCGGAAGACAAACGTCGTCGCCGGGGAAGCCGGTGGGATCACCCAGCACATTGGTGCGTACCAGATCAACCGGGATGGCGACACGATCACCTTCCTAGACACACCGGGCCATGAAGCGTTCACCGCCCTGCGTGCTCGCGGCGCAAACGTAACTGACATTGCTGTGATCGTGGTGGCCGCCAACGACGGGGTCATGCCCCAGACTGCAGAGGCGATCGCCCATGCGCAGGCTGCCGATGTTCCGATCGTCGTCGCTATCAACAAGATGGACTTGGAGACCGCGGATCCGTACGCAGTCCGTGCCTCGCTCACACAGCACGGAGTGGTCGTCGAAGACCTCGGTGGCGACGTCGTATCGGCAGAGATTTCGGCATTGACTGGCGACGGGGTCGACGAGCTGCTCGAGATGATCTCCCTCGTGGCGGAGGTCGAGGAACTCAAAGCCAATCCGAGCGCTTCCGCGGTGGGCACGGTCATCGAGAGCCGGCTGGAGGTCGGACGGGGCCCAGTTGCCACGGTCATCGTGCAGCGCGGCACCCTGAAGCAGGGGAGTTCGATAGTCGCCGGCGGTGTTTCCGGTCGGGTGCGGGCGATGTTCGATGATCAAGAGAAGCAGCTGAAGGCGGCCTCGCCGTCGACGCCGGTGCTGGTCATGGGATGGGACAACGTCCCCACCGCAGGAGACATGTTCGAAGTCGTCAAGAACGACCGAACGGCTCGCAAGCTTGCCGACGAGCGCAAGCATCTGGTCCGCTCTGCGACTCACATCGTCCCGACCGCGACTGAGCGGCTCGAGGCGCTGCTCGAGAACCTCCGCACGGCCGATCACGCCGAGCTGCGCATCATCGTCCGGGCAGACGCTATGGGCTCATTGGAGGCGATCCGCGACTCGGTGAAGAAGATCACCCGCGAGGACGGGAAGGTCTCGCTGATCCAGGGAGCTGTTGGCGGCATAACCGCTAACGACATCATGCTTGCCGAAGCTTCCGAAGCAGTCGTCTACGGCTTCAATGCCCGGCCTGATGCGGCGGCTCGCTCCGCAGCGAAGGACGCCGGAATAGACATTCGTACGTTCTCGATCATCTACGAGTTGTTGGATGACATCGAAGGACTCTTGCTCGGCGAGCTCGCACCGGAGGAAATCGAGTCGTTCCTTGGCGTAGCCGAGGTCCGCGAGGTGTTCCGAGCGCCTCGACTCGGCCGGGTTGCCGGCTGTTACGTCACGGAGGGCGAGATCAACCGCAATGCCCGCGCCCGGGTGGTGCGCGATGGCGTCGTCGTGTACGAGGGTCGCATCATCTCGCTGCGTCGTTTCAAGGACGACGTTCCCACGGTTGCCTCCGGCTTCGAGTGCGGCATCGGACTCGAGGGCTTCCGCGATATCAAGGAAGGCGACACGATCGAATCGTTCGAGGTGCGCGAGGTCGCCCGCATCTAGTTGCGCAAGTCGAGACTGTCATGCATGCAGCTGCACTACGCCTGGAACTCCGGATTCGAGATGCACGCTCTCTCAAGGAGAAGCGACACGTGGTGAAAGGCGTGGTGGGGCATCTCAGCCGAACGTTTGGAGTGGCGGTGGCGGAGGTCGATCATCAAGACCTGTGGAATCGAGCGACGGTGGGCGTTGCCGCAGTCGCGCCGCACGCGTCACACCTCGACCGTATCCTGCATTCCGTGGAGCAACATGTCAGAGAACGCCTGGATGTCGAGCTACTCGGCACGTCCGTATCGCATTTGGAGAAGCCGGAATGAGTAAGCCGGCATCGGAGCGCATGCGCAAGGTCAACGAATTGTTGCGCGAGGTTGTCGCGGAACAGACGACTGAGCTCAAGGATCCTCGTATTGGCTTTCTCACGATCACCGGCGTCGACACTGCCCCCAATCTCCGGAACGCGATCGTCTACTACTCGGTCATCGGTGATGAGGAGCAACACGTCGAGACCGCCAGAGCGCTCAAGAGCGCTGCCCCCCGGATTCAAGGGGCAATCGGTTCCCAAACGAGACTGAAATACACACCAGTTCTCGAGTTTCGTGTCGACCCATCGATAGACGAGGGGCTACGGATGGACCAACTGCTGCAAACGCTGAAAGAGGATGGAGCTCAGTGACCGACCAGATCACTACAGCCGCCGACGTTCTCCGCAATGCCGGTTCGGTCGTCGTTATGGGACACATCGGGCCTGACGGAGATGCGCTCGGCTCGATGCTGGCGCTGGCGGCGGCGGCTCGAGGGGCCGGCAAAGAGGCCTGTGCGACTTTCGGTGAGCCGTTTGTCGTAGGCAAGCAATTCGGCTTCCTCGACACCAGCGT
>JASJEG010000210.1 GCA_030064765.1 Acidimicrobiia bacterium
GCGACATCGGGCAGTCGATCTTCGAGCGGTTCGTGATCCCGTTCGAGGCCGTTTCGTTTGTCCTGCTGGCTGCCCTCATCGGAGGCATCGTGCTGGCCCGCAAGGATCCGAGTGTTGAGGAAGAGGAGGTGCTGCAATGAGTACCTTCGTTCCACGGGCCTTGCAGTTGCGCAGCAACTGCCAAGGAACTCACGAAGTGAGTTCCCCCCTACCCCCGGCTTTGCCGCTGCGGTACCTTCCCCCCACCTCCGGCGGGGGGACTGACAGAGGAGGTGCTGCAATGATTGCCGTGCCTTTGTCTTCCGTGAGTACCCCCCTACCCCAGCGGCTTTGCCGCTGCGGTACCTTCCCCCCACCTTCGGCGGGGGGACTGACAGAGACGTCAACCCTCCCCTGGGGGGAGGGTCAAACGAGCAGTAGTGCTCGTTTGGGGAGGGGGACCACCCCATGCTGATCAATCAGTTCCTGCTCCTCGGTGCCGCCCTCTTCTCGCTCGGCGTTTACGGCGTGCTCACCCGGCGCAACGCCGTGCTCGTGCTGCTCTCGGTCGAGCTGATGCTCGCCGCCGTCAACATCAACCTCGTCACCTTCGATCGGGTCGTCCAGGACGGCATCGCCGGGGGACAGGTCTTCGCTCTGTTCATCATCGCCGTTGCCGCCGCAGAGGTCGGCATCGGTCTCGCCATTGTCTTGCTGATCTTCCGTAACCGGCGTTCGGCCAACATCGACGAACTGGACCTGATGAAGCTATGAGCAGCCTCCTCGCCTCCGCCGTTCCGTTCCTCCTCGCTGCTGAGGATGGCGCCAAGAAGGTGTTCAGCGACGGTGGCGTGCTCGCCGAGTGGGCCTGGCTGATCCCCGTGGTCCCGATGGTCGCTGCGTTTGCCATCGTGTTCTTCGGCAAGCGCTCCCCACTCCAGGGCTGGGGGATGGCCTGGGGTTCGATGGCCTTTGTCGCCGTCTACGGGACGGTCCTGTTCTTCATGAACATCAGCGACGGCATCGTCTACGAAGGAGCCGTCGCCATCGGCAGCTGGGGAGCCGACGGGTTGGGCAACACCTTCGGCATCGAGTGGGGATGGATGGTCGACGGCCTCTCCATCATGATGTACTTCGTCGTCGGTGTAGTTGGCGTGCTCGTCTTCACCTACGCCAAGGGCTACATGGAAGGCGACATCCGGTATACGTGGTTCTTCGCCTCCTTCGCCCTCTTCGGTGGCGGCATGCTCGTGCTCGTCTCCGCCCCGAACCTCGTCCAGTTGATCGTCGGCTGGGAACTCGTCGGTGTCGCCTCCTGGCTGCTGATCGGCCACTACTGGGAGGACCACGAGAACTCCTCAGCCGCCATCAAAGCGTTCCTGGTCAACAAGGTCGCCGACGTCGGCCTGTTCATTGGCGCAATCATCATCGGGCTCAGCGCCGGATCGTTCCGCTTCAGCGTCATCATGGACGTCATCGCAGAAGGCGGTGGCGACTCCACGCTGGCGCAGTTCAGCTTCTGGGCCGGTGTCGCCATCTTCATCGGGGCGATGGGCAAGAGCGCCCAGTTCCCGCTGCACGTGTGGCTGCCCGACGCCATGGCCGGTCCAACTCCGGTTTCAGCGCTCATGCACGCGGCCACGATGGTCACCGCCGGCGTCTACCTGCTCGGGCGCCTGTTCCCGTTCTTCAACACCCCGGGATTCGCCGACGATGTGCGCTGGATCATCATCATCATCGGCACGTTGACCCTGTTCCTCACCGGGCTCATCGCCCTGGTCGCCGACGACATCAAGAAGGTGTTGGCGTACTCAACGCTTTCGCAGCTCGGCTACATGGTCACCGCCATGGGCGCCGGTGCGTACACCGCGGGCCTGTTCCACCTCTTCACCCACGCGTTCTTCAAGGCACTACTGTTCCTCGGCGCCGGGTCGGTCATCCATGCGGTCCACTCGAACAACATGTCCGACATGGGCGGGCTGCGGAAGTACATGCCGCAGACCTACTGGACATTCATGATCGGTTCGCTGGCGCTCGCCGGCATCTTCCCACTAGCGGGGTTCTGGTCGAAGGACGAGATCCTGGCTTCGATTCAGTACGCCGGTGGCAACTACACGACCGCCCAGGGAGGGGCCGAGTTGGCCAACTTCGTTCTGGTCGTCGCCATCGCCGGCGCCTTCGTCACCGCCTTCTACATGACCCGGGCGGTGTCGCTCACCTTCTTCGGCGAGTACAAGGGAGACGGGCACCCGCACGAGTCGCCCAAGGTCATGACCTACCCGCTGATCGGCCTGGCCGGATTCTCGGTTGTGGCCGGCTGGATCAACATCCCCGGGGTCATCAAGTGGTTCACCGACGCCCTCGGCGCCCGGTTCCTCGCCCCCGGCGACCATCACCCCGAATCGATCGAGATCAGCCTCGCCATCATCGGCACGCTGGCGGCAGTCGGCGGCATTGTGGCCGGCTACTTCATCTGGTTCGCCGACAAGGACACGCAGCAGGAACGAGACAAGTTCCGCATTCCGCTGCTGTATCCGCTTCTCGAGAAGAAGTACTACATCGACGACTTCTACATGAACGGGATCGTCAAGCCGATCCGCGGCCCGGTGGCCAACGCCGTCGACTGGTTCAACGGCCATGTCATCGACCTGGTCATCAACGGGACCGGGTTGGGCGCCACCAGGGTGGCCAAGCTTGTCTACTGGTTCGACCAGCGCTTCGTGGACGGGGCGATCAACGCCTCAGCCGCAGCTACCGGGGAGACCGGCGGCATGCTGCGCTTGTTGCAGACCGGACGTGTTCAGCAGTACGCATTCCTGATTGTGGCGGGGACGGTTGTCCTCGTCGCCGGGTTCATCATCTTCTGATAGGAGGAAACGAGTACACATGAGTTCGTTTGAAAACGGTTGGGCTCTGACCCTGATCGTCTTCTTGCCACTGGTCGGAGCGGCGGCCGTGTTGGCAATACCGAAGGCGCAGGAAGAAGCCCAGAAGTGGACGGCACTTCTCTTTGCAGGTGTCTCGTTTGTCCTGTCGGTGATAGTCGCGTTCCAGTTCGACTACGGAAGCGCTGAAGCAATCCAGTTTGGTACCCGCTCGGACCTCACCTGGATCGGCGTGATCAACTCGAACTACTCGATTGGCATCGACGGGATCAGCCTCCCGCTGCTCGTGCTGTCCGGTTTCATGACGGTGCTTTCCATCATCTACTCCTGGAACCACTGGCCGGAGCCACACAACCCCAAGATGTTCTCGGCGCTGATCCTGGTGCTCGCCACCGGGATGAACGGCACATTCGTTGCGCTCGACCTGATTCTGTTCTTCGTGTTCTTCGAGGTCGTGCTGCTACCGATGTACTTCATGATCGGTATCTGGGGTGACCGCAACAAGGTGACGGTGCCGGTGCTCGGCATCACGACCGAGATGCGTCTCTACGCCGCAATCAAGTTCTTCCTGTTCACCTTCCTCGGCTCGGCGCTGATGCTGCTCGGCTTCCTCGCTCTGTACTTCCGCAGCGGGGTCGAGAGCTTCTCGATGGCGGCGCTCTCCGGTGGCGGCGCGGAAGCGGCGCTGGGCAGCCTGGCCGTCTGGGTGTTCGCCGCGCTGTTCATCGGCTTCGCCGTCAAGGTGCCGATGTTCCCGCTGCACACCTGGCTGCCCGACGCACACACCGCCGCCCCCACGGTCGGCTCGGTGCTGCTGGCCGCCATCCTGCTGAAGCTGGGTACATACGCCTTTGTGCGGATCGCCATCCCGATCATGCCGGAGCAGGCGCAGAACTGGGCCCCGGTCATCGGCATCCTGGCCGTGATCGGCATCATCTACGGTGCGCTCGCCTGTCTGGCGCAGACCGACATGAAGCGCCTCATCGCCTTCTCCTCGGTTGCCCACATGGGCTTCGTGATGCTGGGCATCGCCACAATGACCGAGATCGGCATCAACGCCGCCCTCATCGGCATGGTCGCCCACGGCATCATCACCGGCCTGCTGTTCTTCATCGCCGGGTCGATGTCGCACCGCTACCACACCAGAGAGATCGCCCGCCTCGGCGGCAACCAGAAGCTCATGCCCATCATGGGCGGCATCCTCGGCTTCACCGCCATGGCTTCGCTGGGGCTGCCCGGTCTCGCCGGGTTCTGGGGCGAGTTTGGTGCGCTGCTCTCGGCGTTCAACCCACTGGAGGGCCTCGACACCACCCTGTTCCGCACCCTCATGGTCATCGGCGGCATCGGCACGGTCCTCGCCGCCGGCTACCTGCTGTGGATGCTGCAGCGGGTCAACTTCGGTGAGCCATCAGCGGAGTGGGAAGGCCACGACCTGCACGACGTCGACGGATACGAACTGGCCGCATGGGTGCCGCTCGTGGTGGTCACGCTCGCCATCGGGATCTACCCGAAGATCGTGTTTGGGGCGACCGGTGATGCCGTATCTGAGCTAGTCAAGGTCTTTGGAGGCTGATCGGTGAACGTCGTTCTCGACTACCACGCACTGGCGCCAGAGCTGATTCTGGCCGCAACGGTCGTCGGTGTGCTGCTCGTCGACATGCTGCCGGTCCGCAAGCAGTGGGCCGGTGCGGTCGGGCTGGTCGGTCTGTTCCTGTCGTTCATCCCGGTCCTCACGCTGGGTCTGTGTGACTCGCTTTCGTTCTGCGAGGAGACAGGCGTTCGGGCCATGTTCGACGGGTCCTACGTGGTCGATACGTTCTCACTGATCCTCAAGGGGCTCTTCCTCGGGGCGGCCTTCCTCGCGCTGCTGATCTCGGCCGGTTTCCTGGAGCGGGGCCGGTACTGGGAAGGGGAGTACTACTTCCTGATGCTGGCCTCGGTGCTCGGGGCGGTCCTCATGGCGTCGAGCCGTGGCCTGGTCACGATCTTCGTTGCCCTCGAGCTGGTCACCGGGCCCACGTTCCTGCTCGCCGGGTGGCGGAAGCGCAACGCCCGATCCAACGAGGCAGCGCTCAAGTTCTTCGTCATCGGCGTGCTGTCGGCTTCGATTCTGCTGTTCGGCATGTCGCTCATCTACGGCGTCACCGGACAGCTCACTTTCGACCGGATCAACGAGGCGATCGTCCTTGCCGGTTCGGGGTTCGCTGATACTCCGCTGCTGGTGATTGGTGTATTGCTGACGCTGCTCGGTTTTGCGTTCAAGATCGCCGCCGTGCCGTTTCACTTCTGGACGCCGGATACTTACGAGGGCGCTCCGGCCCCGGTAACTGCGTACCTGTCGGTTGTGTCCAAGGCAGCAGGCTTCGTCGGCATGTTGGTCTTCGCCTACGCCGCATTCGCCAGCTTGAGTGACATCTGGGGCCCGGCGCTGTGGATCCTGGCTGCGCTGTCGATGACGCTCGGCAACCTCTCGGCGTTGCGGCAGGACAACATCATCCGCATGCTCGGCTACTCATCAATTGCCCAGGGTGGCTTCATCCTGGCTCCGTTCGGTGCGGCGGTGGCCGCGGGGGTGACCGGTGCTCAACTGGAGGAAGCGCTCTTTGCCACCGTCACCTACCTTCTCATCTACGGGTTCATGAACCTCGGGGCATTCGCCGTTGTCATTGCGGGTGCGATGAAGGTCGGGTCGGCGGATGTCCGCGACTGGGGTGGCCTCTATCAGTACGCTCCGGGGCTGGCCGGGCTGACGGCTGTGTTCTTCTTCTCGCTTGCCGGTGTGCCGCCGCTGGCCGGCTGGTTTGCCAAGTTTGTGATGTTCCGCTCGCTCATCGCCGTCGGCGACGGATGGACGATTGCGCTGGCGGTCATCGCTGCCGTCAACTCGGTCATCGCCTTCGTGTACTACGCCCGGGTGGTCAAGGCGGCTTGGTTCGACCCGGTGCCCGAAGACGTGCTCACCGGCGAGGCTCGCAGCGCCTACGTGGCGCCGACACTGGGCCTGGCTATGGG
>JASJEG010000211.1 GCA_030064765.1 Acidimicrobiia bacterium
GTCACCTATGACGTGACCGACAGTCAGGGCAACCCGGCGGTTCAGGTGACCCGCACCGTGGACGTGGTTGACACGACAGCCCCTGTCATCACATTGCTTGGAGCCAATCCGCAGACCATCGAAGTCGGCTCGCCGTACGTCGAACTGGGAGCTAGCGCGATCGACAACTACGACGGAGGGATCTCTGGGTCCATCGTTGTCGACTCTTCGGCCGTCAATACCGCCGTCGTAGGCAGCTATGCGGCCACGTACAACGTTGTCGACTCGAGCGGAAATCCTGCAGCACAAGTGACCCGGACAGTGGACGTAGTTGACACGACCCCGCCGGTGATCACGTTGCTTGGTTCAAACCCGCAGACCATCGAAGTTGGCTCACCGTACGTAGAGCTGGGTGCCAACGCCGTCGACTCGTATGACGGTGACATCTCCGGCTCGATCGTGATCGATGCCTCTGCCGTCAACACCGCGGTCTTGGGGTCATACGTTGTCACCTATGACGTGACCGACAGCCAGGGCAACCCGGCAGCGCAGGTGACCCGCACCGTCGATGTGGTCGACACGGGAGCGCCGATCATCACACTGCTCGGAGCGAATCCGCAGGTCATCGAGGTGGGGTCACCTTATGTTGAGCTGGGGGCAACGGCGTGGGATACCTCCGACGGGGATCTGACAGGTTCGATCGTCATCAACGCGGCGACGATTAACACCGCCGCCTTAGGCACCTACGTCGTCACCTATGACGTGACCGACAGCCAGGGCAATCCCGCAGCTCAGGCCACGCGGACGGTGAACGTCGTCGACACCACCCCACCGATCATCACTCTGCTTGGTACTAACCCGCAGATCATCGACGTGATGGACGCCTACGTCGAACTCGGCGCAACCGCAGCCGACAGCTACGACGGTGACCTCACCGGATCGCTCGTCGTCGACGCAACAGCGGTCGACACCACCGCGCCGGGTTCCTACCCGGTCACCTACAACGTCGTCGACTCCAGCGGCAACGCAGCCACGGTGGTGCGCACAGTCGACGTGCGCAACGTCGCTCCGGTTCTTGGCCTGCTGGTCGACCAGACCAGCGCCGAGCAGACACCGGTGACATTCACCGCTAGCGCAACCGACCCCGACCCAACCGACATTCTCGCCTATTCACTCGCCGGAGCCCCGGCCGGCGCCCTCATCAATCCGGCCACAGGCGTGTTCACCTGGACTCCGGCAGAGTCTCAAGGTCCCGGCACATTCACCTTCGATGTAGTGGTCGCAGACTCGGGTAGCCCGGCCTTGACGGACTCGCAATCCGTCACCCTCGCCATCATGGAAGTCAACGACGCGCCGATCCTGACCGCGATTGCCAACCAAACGCTGACCGAGCAGACCGCGTTCTCGGTTGTCGTCACGGCTACCGACAACGACCTCCCCAGCAACGCGATCACTTACAGCCTGGCCGGCGCACCGGCGGGCATGTCGATCGATCCGGTCAGCGGTGACCTCACCTGGCTCCCCACTGAGGCGCAGGGACCGGGCGTCTACGCCTTCGATGTCGTCGCTTCCGACGACGGCAGCCCGGTTCAGGCCGACACACAATCTGTCACCTTTGCCGTCCTCGAGAACAACCTGGCTCCTTTGGTCAACACACCCGGAGCGCAGAGTTCCGCCGAGGGCGACGTCGTCTCGCTGCCCATCGTCGCCATCGATCCTGACCTCCCGGCCAATGCCCTGTCGTACTCGGCTTCAGGCCTCCCAGCAGGTCTGTCTATCGACCCGAGCACCGGCCAGATCTCAGGCACGATCTCATTCGCTGCCAGCGCCGGTTCGCCGCACATGGCCTCCGTGACTGTCACCGACGATGGTTCACCGCTCCGATCGGGAGCAACGACGTTCCCGTGGACCGTTGGTGATACCAACCGGAGCCCGTTGCTCGCCAGCGACACGGTGGTCGCAATAGAAGACACAGCAGCAACCTTTGACGTCCTGGCCAATGACTCCGATCCTGATGGCGACCTGCTCTCGATCGTCGGTCTCAGCCAGCCTGCCAACGGCTCGACCCACATCTCCGGCGACCAGATCGTCTACGCCCCAGACCAGAACTTCTTCGGACCTGACTCGTTTGTGTACTCGGCGTCCGATGGTCGGGGAGGGATCGTGGGCACCAGCGTCGACATACTCGTCAGTCCCGTCAATGACGCACCGGTTGTCACGACACCGGTGACGTTGACCGTCTCAGAGGGGTCACTGGCAGCTTTCACCGCGACAGCGACGGACGTAGAGGGAGATCCCATCATCTTCTCCTTGATCGGCTCCCCGCCGGGATCGACGATCGACGCAGCGACCGGAGCATTCGGCTGGACGCCTACAGAGGCGCAAGGCCCGGCAACCTATGAGTTTGACGTTGTCGCTGCCGACGGAGGTAGCCCACCAGCTGCCGCCTCGCGCCGGATCGCGATCACAGTCCGCGAGGTCAACCAGGCGCCGCGGATCACCGATCCGGGAATTCAGTACTCAGCAGAGGGCGACACTGTGGCACTCCAGATCAGCGCCGTCGACCCGGACCTCCCGTCCGGCGTACTGCGCTACGCCGCAGCCGGCCTTCCTCCCGGTCTGGCGATCAACCCAGCAACGGGCGAGATCACGGGAACGTTCTCATACGACGCTTCAGCTGGGTCTCCGTATCGAGTTAGGGCCACGGTTACCGACGATGGGGCTCCACAGCGGGGGAGTAGCCGATCGTTTGACTGGTATGTGACGAACACAAACCGGGCCCCGATGGCCCAAGACATAGTTGTTCACGCCGAAGCCGGCGTACCCACCCAGTTCATCCTCAACGGGTCCGACCCCGACGGCGATCCCCTCTCGTTTGAGATCGTCACCTCACCGGCCAAAGCTATCCTCACGGGAGGACCGCGCCTCTTCGACTACACCGCAACGGCAGAGGCGATCGGTACAGATGTGTTCATGTTCCGCGTAAGCGACGGCGATCTAGATGCGGTAGGGACTGTCGCCGTTGCCATCACACCGAATCTGCCTCCTCAAGGGATTTCAGACGAGTACACCGCTCGGCGAGGTGGCGGGATCTCGGTTGTGGCACCCGGCGTGCTCAGCAATGATCGCGACCCTGAGGGCCGCTCTCTCACCGCTCGCCTCGAGACTGCGCCGGCACACGGCACCCTGACTCTCGAGCCCGATGGGTCGCTTGCCTACAGTTCCGACGGCACTGCCGTTGATTTGGACTCCTTCACCTATTCGGTCTTCGACGGGCTGCGAAGCTCCGCACCCGTTACCGTCCGTATCATCATCGAGGACAATCTGGCTCCCATTGCCGGGGACGACGTGATCGAACTCGACGAAGACGTTTCGCTCACATTCCGACCGCTCGAGAACGATCACGATCCCAACGGGGAGCCTCTCCACCTCGTCGATGTGGCGGACGCTGCCCATGGCGTCGTCAACTGGAGCATCGATGGCGTGATGATCTACCGACCTAATCCGAACTGGCATGGCCTGGAGACAATCACGTACCAAGTCAGTGATGGCGAGCTGACGGCGACCGGCGTCGTCACCATCACGGTTCACCCCGTGAATGACCCACCGATCGCACAGTCGCTCACGGTTTCCGGGGAGTCCGGCGACGTGTTGCGCCTCGACCTGCGCTCCTCCGCAACCGACGTTGATGGCGATGCACTCGAGTTCATACTCGAGTCTCCCGCTACGGGTGGGCTGAGAGTGATCGAGCCTGGTGTTTTCGACATAGACCTTGCCGGCGTCGTCGCCGACCTCCCGGCCTTGACCTTTGTCGCCTCTGACCCCAGCGGAGCCAAGGGATCAGGATTTGTGACAGTGATGATCTCAATCCCAGCTGAGCTTATCGGGGTGCCATCGCTGGTCGCCAACGATGTCGACTCGGGCTATGTGACGGCTGGACCCGCAGGCGTCGCTGAGGAGGTCGGCGCGCCTCTGGTCACTGGTCTGCGGTTGTTAGTTGGATCCGTTCTCGACACATTCAGAGCTGTCCGGGTACCAATCCTGCTGCTGCTGCTGCTGACCCTTGGCTCGCTCTATCTCGGGCTCAACAAGCGATTCGCTTTCTCCAACGCTCCGACGCTCTTGCCACCGGGAACCCGCAAACGCGTTGATGTCGTCATGACACCGTCCGGGGCCGGCGTCCCGGGTCGCTACGAACCGGGCAGCCATCAACCCATCGTTCACTGGTTCGGCCCCGATGAAACTGGAGTGCTGGCCACCGGCTCGCGCTGCGTCGTTCGCAGCGAGCTCTGGATCGAGGTGGAGACCCCCGAAGGTGAGGCCTGGGTCAGTGCGGAGTTCCTAACCGAACAGGTTCCACAGGCTGCGTTCGCCGAAAGCGATTTCCCCCGCCGTCTGGTCACTCGGTTTGTCGAGGCGTTGTATCGCTCCGACGACCTATCGCCGATGACTGAGGGGCATGACCTGCACATCGCCCACTACGGACCACCAGTGCGTTTTGCAGCCAGCTCTCTGCCGAGTCTCCTGGAGAGCGGCTCGGTGTACTGGTGGTGGGGTCCTACCGGTGAAGCTCCTCGTGATCAAGGCTCATTCGCCGAGATCATCGGCGAGTCCTTTGCCGCAGCGTATCGCAACCGCGACGCCCATCTAGCGGACAGCCGCCTGGTCGCACCGGTCGAGTTCGCCAACATGCATAGCCTCGTTGTCGGCAACCGCGACTTCGGCGAGAGTTGGCGCGTCTTCTTCCGGTACGAGAACGACCGGCCATCGATTGCGGGGCTGATGCGCGAGGCCGTGCCCAACCCCGCTGCGATGATCGGCCGCAACGAAGCCACCCCTGTCTAGTTCTTCTGGACTAGTCCAACTAGTCATTCCGGGTGCTCAGGAAATGACGCAGTGCTGCGATTGAATGTTCGCCGTTTTGGCCGATAGGTATTGCATGGATGAAGGACGTGGCACCGCGTTGTCCAAGGTGCGCAAGAGCAAATCGCGTGGGGGCCGGGTGTGGGTAGTAACCACCGCGGTCGGGGCAACGTTGTTGGTCGTCTCGGCGATCGTGTTTGTGGTGTCTTCGGGAACGCAGGGGCTGACGCTCCACGCCGAAGCGGTGCATGTGGCCGACGAAACATTGCGGGTCGCGACGGTGGCGCGGGCACAGGTGGCCATGGCGAACCACTTCGCATCGATCGAGCGCGAGTTGGGTGTCGATGTCGCTGAGGAGCTGTTGATTTCGGCTGCTCAGGGTGAGTCTGCGTTGGATTTGATTGGGTTGGGGATCGAGCAACTGGAAGTGTCGGGTGGCGAAGTCACCGTCGAACTCGCCGCCGCCTTCGCCGAGTTCGACGCGTTGTCGCGTCAGGTATTGGATTTGATTGAGGACGGGCAGTCGTCTGAGGCGAACCGGATCGTGGCTGAGGATCTAGAGGGGCCGTATGCAACTGCGTTTGCGTTGCTGCAGGCGGAGCGGGATCGGCAGCTCAGTGAGGTAGCAGCGTCTGATGAGTCGATGGCTCGGCTGGGAGACATCGCGCAGGTCTTGTTGGCGCTGTTGATACCGGCGGGGATGATCATCATCTATCGGGAACTCACGTTGCGGATGCATCGCCAAGCCGAGTTGAAGATGCGCTTGGAGGCGGAGCGGGCGGTGGGCAAGGTGCGCGAAGACTTCGTTGCTAATGCGTCTCATGAGCTGCGGACTCCGTTGACGATTGTTTACGGGATGGCGCAGGTGATTGAGGAGCATCCTGAGGCCACCGACTCGGTCAAGGAACTGGCGACGTCGATTGTCAACGAGGCCGAGGATCTGCACCGCATGGTCGAGGACCTGCTGACCACCAGCCAACTTGATGCGGATGCTTTGAAGTATGTGATCGAGGACGTGAGCACGACT
>JASJEG010000212.1 GCA_030064765.1 Acidimicrobiia bacterium
GCCAGCTTGTTGGCGAGCAGGGTCTGCCAGGTCTCCCGGAAACGGGACACCGGCTTGGTGGCGAGAACGTCGAGTTCCATAGTCTCGCTCATGACACCCGCACTCTCGGGTCGAGCCGGGCATAGATGATGTCGACTATGAGATTGATGGCCAGGAACATGAAAGCGATGTAGAGCACCGAGCCCTGCAGCACGGTGAAGTCGCGATCTTTAACGGCGATCAGGGCAAGACGGCCCAGGCCGGGCCAAGCGAAGATGAGTTCGACAACGACGACACCGCCGAGAAGGAACCCGAGCTGGAGACCAACCACGGTGACGATTGGGATCCACGCGTTGGGCAGGACGTGACGGCGAACGATCTGCCATTCGGTGAGACCCTTGGCGCGGGCCGTGAGGACATAGTCCTGGTTCATTGCCTCGAGTACCGCAGATCGAACAAATCGGGTGATGATCGACCCCGAGATGAGTCCGATGGTCAACGCCGGCAGGATCAAGTGGCGCAACCACTCGACAGCGCCATCCCCAAATGGGGAAAACCCGGACGACGGCAACCAGCTGAGAGTCAGCGAGAACAGCAGGATGTACATCACCCCGGCCCAGAAGTCGGGCATCGAGATACCCACCTGGCTGGCAGCAGACACGGTGTAGTCGAGGGAGGAACCGGAGCGAATTGCCGAGATGATTCCCGCCGGCAATGCAACCACGAGAGCGATGAATAGCGCCGCCAGGGCGAGAGTAATCGTGGCCGGGAGCCGCTCCAGTATCAGCGTTGTTACCGGTTGGCCGTTGCGGAAGCTGACCCCGAGATCGCCGGTGATGGCATTGCCCAGCCACGTGAAGTACTGCTCGATAAGTGGTCGATCGAGACCGGCCCGCTCCCGCAACGCGTCATAGAGATCCTGGTCGAAGCGAGTGCCGAGAGCTACCCGGACCGGGTCGCCGGGAACGAGATGGATCAACGCAAAGACAACGACGCTGACGCCGAGCAGTGCCAGCAGCATCTGCAGGATCCGTCGAATCAGGAATCCGCTCATGTCCCTTTGCAGGTTGGGCCCGGTGGGAGCATTGCTCCCACCGGGCTAGTGGCCAATTGCTAGTTGAGAGTCGTTTCTTCGAACCGGATGGCGTTGTCGCCACGAGTGGCATAGCCCCCGACCTCATCACGCCAGGCGTTGATGTTGTCTGGGTTGTACAGGTAGATGTAGGACGCCTCGTCGACGATCAACTGCGCCGCCTGGTCGTACAACGCCTTGCGAGCTGCCTGATCTGTCTCGACTCGGGCCTCATCCAGCAACCGGTCAACTTCGGCGTTGGCGTAACCCTGGAAGTTGAAGCCGCCAGTCGAGTGATGCTGCGCGTAGTAGAAGTCATCCGGGTCGATGTTTCCGATCCAGCTCAGCATGAAGGCATCGAATTCTCCGCTGGCCTCGAGGTCGAGCCATGTCGAGAAATCGACATCGTTGATCGTGACGGTTATCCCGAGCGCTGCAAGTTCGGCCGCAATGACCTCAGCCTGAACCACGGTCTCCGGGAAGTCACTCGTCACCAGGAATTCGATCTCCAGATTGCTGACGCCTGCCTCATCGAGTAGTGCCTGCGCCCCTGCGATATCAGCGGCGGCGAATGGCGCGTAGTCGAAATACCACGCTGCGTTCGATGCCGGGATAGCCGTTTGATTGGAGGTCGCAGCGCCGAACTGTGCTGCCACCGCGATCTCGTCCCGGTTGATCGCCATCGCAATCGCTTGGCGGACCCGAACGTCGTCGAACGGCTGCCGGTTCTGGTTTAGGGCGAAGTAGTGGTAGTCGCCGCCCGGCACGCGTCCAACGGTGATCCCGGCTTCGCCGGAGAGCGACTCGATGTCCTGTGGTGGAACGGCGTCAATCCAGTGAACCTCGCCTGTGCGCAGCGCCGTCAGCTTGGTGCTGGCATCCGGGATCTGAATGAACTGGATGCCGTCGAGCTTGGGTAGGCCTTCTGACGCTCGCCAGTAGTCGGGGTTCTTCTCGAGAATGATGCCTTCGTCGGGCGATTGGGAAACAAACCGGAACGGACCAGTGCCGACCGGGCTGGTTCCGATGGTCCCGTCGGTGACGATCTCCTCGGGAACGATCGCCATCCCCTTGAATCCGGCAATCGAAACGAGCAGGTTCGGGCTGGGCTGAGTCAACGTGATCACAACCGTCGAGTCGTCAGGAGCAGTGATTGTCTCCACAGCTCCGAACCGCCAGCCGTTGAGACCTTCGGCAATGATTCTCTCAAAGCTGTAGACGACGTCCTGTGCGACCAAATCCCGGCCGTTGTGCCACTTCACGCCGTCGCGCAGCGTGAATGTCCAGGTCAGGTTGTCGTCGCTGATGTCCCAGCTTTCAGCCAACGCCGGTTCCATCGACAAGTCGGCCGCAGGCTGCACCAGCGTGTCGTATACGTTCTCGAGAACCTGGAAGCTGGCGTAGGCGCTGGTCATGTGCGGATCCAGCTGATCCGGCTCCGAGCCCTGAGCGGCGATTATGACTTTCTCGCTGGGCTCAGGAGCCGCGGTGGTCTCCGCCGGTGCAGCAGTGGTCTCCGCCGGTGCTGCAGTGGTTTCGGTTGGTGCCTCTGTCGTCGTTGTCGTCGTCGTGTCATCACCAACGTCGACGCTTTCTCCTTCGCTGCAGGCAGCAGCGATGAGGGTGAACATCGCCAGCAGGATTGCGATCCTCCAGCGGGTCCGTACCTTCCTCATACTCCCTCCTATGGGTTAGAAACTTGGTGGGGTGACCACTCCGAGCACTACAGCGTCTGTGTCTGTCGGGTTGTGGTACCAGTGGGACTTGGCTGAGTCGTAGGTAATGGCGTCGCCTTCCTCGAGCGTGAACTGCTCGTTGTCAACGGTGATCTCGAGGGAATCTCCCGAGAGCAAGTAGACGCATTCCTCGCCTTCATGCGAAAAGGGAGCCTCCCTGTTGGTGAATCCGGGGGGCACGGAAGTCTTGAGCACCTCCAGCTTGCCTTGGAGGTTGGGCGTCAGGAGCTGCCACACAAGGCCCTGCTCTCCCAGCTGCAGCAGCTTTCTTTCATGCCGTTTCACGAGAAGGGCTGCCGTCTGCTTGTTGCGACCGTCGCCCGACAGGAGGTCGCCGACCCTTATCCCCAGCGCTTGACTGATTCGATAGAGGGTACGGAAAGAGGGGTTGCCCTGGCCCCGTTCCACCTCGCTGATGAGCCCCGCGCTAACGCCTGCGGCTGCGGCAAGCTCTTTGACCGTGAACCGGCCGTTGCGGGCCTCCCGCAGTCTCTGCCCTATGTCGGCAACGTGGGCGTGAACAGCCTCCGCGGGTTGTTCGGACGCCATCGCCCTCCCCATTCGGTTTAGTGAACCTCAGTTCACTCTACTGATCGCGGGAATCCGATGTCCATCGGTAGCGCGGGGACGTAGGGTTGTGCCCATGCCACGCCACGAATACCGAGTAAGCCGGGGGCACTTCTCGCCATCAGGGCGGGCCGTGCCGGATGGTCGTGATCTTCGTCACCCGCTGCCGGAGGATCGTTTGCAGCTGGGGTCGCTGATGATGGACGCCTACGCCGGGACGGTTGACTACGAAGGCGAGACGGAAGAGCAGGCAGTGGAAGAGGTCGACGACTACTTGGCGGGAGCGGCCTATCTGCCGGTGTCCTACGTCATGGATGACGGCGGTGCGATTCAATCGGCATGTCTTGTGAGTTGCCCAGTTGGCATTCCACTCATCGGCTACGTGATGACGAGAGCGGAGCAGAAGAATCGAGGCTTGGCTGCGGCGCTGTTGGATGCGTCTATACATGCCATTTGGGCTGCCGGCCACGAAGAGGCACGGGCGTTCATCACCGAAGGCAACCTGCCCTCCGAGCGCATCTTCACCAGAGCCGGGTTCGAAGTCATCGCCACCTACGAGGAGTAGGTCCCTCTGCGGCTAGCGGGAGCGGCCCCCCTCGCGGGTGAACGGGACAAAACGCACCCCGGCAAGACGGGTCCTCGCAACATCCCCCGTAGGTAGACGGGTGAAGCGCCACAGTGTTTGCAGCCCGCCCGCGGGGCCAACGGGAATCACCAGCGAAGCGCCGAGGTCGAGTTGATCCAGCAGTGCCTGGGGCGGGATATCGGGGGCGGCGGTGACGATGATTCCCTGATAGGGGGCGTGCTCCTCCCAGCCGTGGTACCCGTCGCCGATCATGATGGTGACGTCGTAGCCGAGCTCGTCGAGAACGGCAGCGGCCTGCTCGGCGAGCTCGGGGATGATCTCGACGCTGTAGACCTTGCAGCCCATCGCAGCCAGCACGGCGGCCTGATATCCGGAGCCGGTTCCGATCTCGAGCACCGTGTCGCCGGGCCCAACTTCGAGGGCCTGACTCATCGTGGCAACGATGTAGGGCTGGGAGATGGTCTGGCCGTAGCCGATGGGCAACGGGTAGTCGCCCTCTGCTTCGGCGATGAGTCGTGCGGGGACGAAGCGGTGCCGGGGCACGTCGTTCATGGCCTGGAGGACGTTGCTGTCGGTGATATCCGGTGGGAAGTACATGAGTCCCGAGTGATAGCTAGCCGTCGAGCGACGAACGGACCTCGACGGTCTCCCAATCGAAAGTGTATTGGTTCATCAGCAGGTTTGGATCGATGTCGAGGGCTATCCCGTCGGGGTCGATCGCGAGCCCGCCCCAGCGCGTCTCGATGGTGAAGGGGTGGAAGGCGCGATTCTCGTATTGGAAGGTGAAGATGGGGCTGTCGACCGAGCCGGCGCATAGGGTGAGCTGTTCGGGGTCCGTGGCCGGGCACTCCTTGGCGAAGTCCCAGGTGCCATCGCCATCAGTGTCGACCCGGATCTCGGCGAGCCAGATTTCGAGAGTCAGGTTGTAGTCGATTCCCGCGGTCTCGATGGCGAGGCTGAATCCGTCACGCACCCGGTCGACCCCGGGAGCGACGTCGTACCAAACCCGGTTGTCGAGACCTACCAGCGTGCGCAATTCGGGATAGGTGGCCCGGACCGGCTCGGGAACATGGCTTTCGTCGCGGATCAGATCCTGCCAAGGATCACGTTCGATCACGACGAGGCAGTAGAGCCCGCTGCGATCTTCGAAATCGAAGTCGCCGGCCAGGGTGACCTCTCCGAGAAACGCGTCCCGAGTCGCATGAGAAGAGAGCACCCCGATTCGCTCATCGGTTGAGCAGTCGCCGCGGGCGATGAAGGCGTCCTGGAGGCATGACCGATCGGAGTACAGCGGTATGTCTGCGAAGAGGTCCGGGTTGGCACCGAGCCGATTCACCACGTAGTCGTAGTAGATGCTGTCCGGGTTGTGGGCGATGAAGTTGCCCTCACTGTTGACGATCACTACATCGTCGTACCAGTCCTGTGGGTACCAACACTGCCATTCCCGGATCGCAACCAGGTAGGCACCGTGCGAATCAACCCATAGCGTTCCATCGACGCGAGCCGGGTTGGCGACGGTGACTTCGGAGTTGGCTCCTTCCCCGAACCCACCGGCATACGCCACCCCCGGACTGGTCAGCAGGAATAGGAGAGTGGGCAGCAACCACCGCTTCACGCGGAGCGTCCTTTCCATTCGACCGGGACCAAGCCCTCGGCCTCTACTTCGCCCATTGGGCCAAGTGTGTCGAGATCTGCGATCCGCCAGCGTCCATCGACTCCGCGAACGAAGGTGTACGACGTGACTTCTGGTTCCCAGCCGTCATATCGCTTCACCGGGTTCCCAGCTGAATCGGCGACGACTTGAGTGCCACGCTTGTCGGCGACCGTGACTGTCGCCGTGTCGCCGTCGACCGAGTCGACCCGAACTCCTAGCAACTGGATTCCAGGATCGACATACCGCCAACCATCGTTGTCGGTCAACTCGGCA
>JASJEG010000205.1 GCA_030064765.1 Acidimicrobiia bacterium
GTGAAGTCGGCCGCTGCCCCGTTGAGCAGCGGCCGCATGATCGAGAGGTACTCGCTCATCTTTGCCGCACCGTCCTCGTAGGACATCCCAAGCCACCCTTCGACGATGAAGGGATGGGACAACCCGATGCCCAGGGTGAATCGGCCTCCCGCTACCTGCTGAGTCGAGACCGCTTGGTCGGCCAGCGCCAGGGGGTGATGGAAGTGGATTGGCACCACCGCCGTACCTAGTTCGATGTGTTCCGTCTCACGGGCAATCAGCGTCATGGCAGTGAGCGCTTCCAAGCCGTAGCCGAGAAACGCCCCAATCCAGACGCTGTCAAAGCCCCGCTCCTCCAAGTCCCTGGCATTGCCAACGACTTCGTCGGCCGTCTCGCCACCAATCATTGCGCCAATACGCACGCGTTTCGTCTTCCTCATTGGCCTCGATTTGCCGTCGGGCGGGCATCCACGACTCCACCACGACCAGGCACCGTACCACCACGACCACTACCCCCGGCGATGATCTGGCTCCCGAACTGTTCGGCGAGTGGCTCCACAGCATCGCCACCATGACGCAAAGGGGGTCGTCGCCTCATCCCCTACACGGTTTCGTGCTCCATTCCTGTCGCCCCGCTTCGTCCATGAAAGAGGATCGGCTTCCCGAGGCAAACAGCCGCTTCGGCCACCCGACCATGACTGGCAATCGGCGCCATCTATCCCGGCAACTGGAAGACCAGCGGCGAAACCGCTCCAAGGTGGCGCATAACGATGCTCGCCCCGAGCAGTCCGCAACAGTTCGGCAGTCCGCGAACCGGCAGGGAGGATTGGTTTGTGCGCTGATCGTGGTGGATGGCTGTCACCAGCGGCTTGAGTCTACGGTTGGTTAGTTCCCGGGGTTGGGTCTGACTCACGAACCGGCTGACACCTTCAGTGGTTGTCTTTCGAATGACGCGTCGACGGGCCCCGGGGACGGCACTCACCGGTCGGGTGGGAGACCCGATTCCGGTCCTGCTGAAACCAGGTCCGGTGGTCTCTGGTCCACCCTCCCGGCAAGTGCGTGCCACCCCTATCCGTCTAGCGAGGAGGGATGGCTGTGACCATCGTAGGAATCAACCCTGATGCTGTGATCGGCGGTGTCGACACTCATGCCGAGATGCATGTCGCCGCGGTGGTGAACCATGTCGGTGGTGTGCTCGGTATCGAATCGTTTCGGACAACCAAGATCGGGTATCGCCAGTTGGTGTCATGGCTCCAATCTCATGGCGAGCTCAGCCTGGTCGGGGTTGAGGGCACCGGCTCATACGGGGTCGGTCTGGCCCGGTATCTGGCCCGGGCGGGCATCTCGGTTGTGGAGGTCGACAGACCGAACCGGCAAACCCGTCATCGCAAGGGCAAGTCGGATCCGGTTGACGCAGTGGCAGCCGCTCGGGCAGCGCTGTCTGGCGCCGCTTCGGGTCTTCCGAAACGCCGTGACGGCAATGTCGAAGCGATCCGGGTGTTGATGATCGCTCGCCGATCCGCGGTCGATACCCGTATCGAAACGTTGAACCAGCTCCGCCATGTCGTGTTCACCGCCACTCCCGAGATTCGCTCCAAGTTCACTGGATTGACCGCAATTTCGGTGGCTAACAAAGCCTCGGCGCTCAAACCCCGCCACAACGATCCGGATCCCGTGCGGCACATGACCCTGGTGACGATCAAGATCCTGGGACAACGAATCCAATACCTAAGAGCAGAACTCAAACGCCTCAACCGGCTGATCCGACCTCTGATCCGCCAAACCGCACCAGGACTACTCGAGGTCTACGGAGTCGGGTTCAACACCGCTGCCAAGCTTCTGGTCGCCGCCGGCGATAACCCGCAACGGATCCGTTCCGAAGCAGCCTGGGCACACCTATGTGGTGTTGCCCCGATCCCAGCATCGTCGGGCAAGACCACTCGGCACCGGTTGAACCGGGGCGGGAACAGGCAAGCTAACTCGGCGCTCTATCACATCGTGCTCACCCGGATGAAACACGACCAGCGGACCCGCGAGTATGTCGCCAGGCGTCTTGCCGAGGGCAAAACCATGGGTGAGATCGCCCGTGTCCTGAAACGCTACGCAGCCCGAGAGGTCTTCAAACACCTCCCCCGCCCAGCCTGAGATCCTGGTCGGGTTCTGGCCCGATAGAACCGGCTCACACCCCCTACGGGTTGTGCAACGAATGATCTGCCGATCCCGGCCACCCAAATAGCCGGACGGCCGCGGTGTGACCTCCTACGAGCGTGTCCCCACCAACCAACGGGTGACTCATCCCTGTCGTGTCCACCAAGCCACATCCGGGAAACCCACCGGCAACCGCCGGCCCGTTCAACGCGCCCAAACACCGACCAGCAGAAGCCCCCTTGACAAACATACGAGCTTCAATACCGAATGGCCGCTGTTCGGCGACAGCCATGGTGACGCTGAGGTCGTCGGCGCACCAACATTGCCGCCATGCGTGGGGCGCTGCCCTCTTACCGAGGACCTCTTCGACGGTGCTGAGTGCTGAAGGTCGTACCGCTTCGGCCAGCATGTAGTGTTTGGCGGCGGCCCATTCCTCGGGAGAGGATGTGTGGGTATCTACGTTCGTTTCGACCAAGCCTGGCGGACGATCACCACTTCCATCTTCCGCCGGATTGGTTTCATCTCTTGGATAAGCAACACCTACCAGGTAGACAAATGGTGTCGCGCTAGGACCTGCTCAACGGTCCCGGCCACGACATCGACCCGCCTTGAATGGGGTGGACCGGTCCCACAGAACGCCACCCAACCATCAGGATCCGGAAACTGAACGACGTCGGATCGATGGTCTTGTCAACTCCGGGTTGACACCTCTCCTTGTCAACTGTAGGTTGACAGAGACCAGGAGGTGAAGTGACACAGACCAACGAGGAGCGAGAGCGCAAGGTCCGCGATGCTCTGCATCGGGTTCTGAGAGACCTCACTGCCGATCTTCCTTCTCTCGACGCTGTAGAAGACATCCCGGTGCTCGAAGACTTTGTCGACGACTACGCGCAGGCGCGAATTGCTGACGCACGAGCCGCGGGCGCATCCTGGGCCGGTATCGCCGAGCGTCTGGGGGTCTCCAGACAAGCGGCACACAAACGGTTCGCTGGTGCCAGAGCGAGCGATCGTCGCGGTCCGGTGTTCGAACTGCGCTTCGTGCGTTCCAAGGACTGAGGCGGAGGTGAAGAAGTGAAGCACGACGAGCCAGAATTGATTCAGGTGCTCGAAGACTTCCGGCGCCGCTTCGACGTGCCCGCGGTGGGAGCCGCAATCGTCGACAGTGGAGGGGTCGTCTCCTGCGAGGTCGCTGGCGAGAGACGGCGGGGCGAGGCCGCCAGAGTCACAGTCGATGACCAGTGGCACATCGGGTCATGTGGCAAGGCGATTACTGCGCTGCTGTACGCGCGGCTCGTTGAGACAGGTCACACGTCGTGGGGCGCCACCGTCGCCGATCTTCTTCCAGACCTAGCCCAGCGCATCAATCCAGAGTGGAGCACTGCCACCATCGATGACCTGCTTGTGTGTCGTGCTGGGATGCGGGCCAATCTCGGCTTGCGGGACATGAAAGCCGCCTGGATTGACGAACGTCCGCTCGACGACCAACGGACCCTGGCTGCTGTAGAGGCCATGAGCCGGTCCCCTCGCAGACCGGGTTCGTTTCGGTACTCGAACCTCAGTTATGTCGTGACCGGAGCTGCAATTGATCGAGTTGCCGGCGAGTCCTTCGAACGGGCCATCCAGCGGCATGTCCTCGATCCGCTGGGAATCACATCGTTCGGTTTCGGAGCGCCGTCGGACATCTGGGGCCATCGGCCCCGGGTCCAGCTCAGTGGCACGGTCATCGGTCGCGGCGCGCCCGCCGATCCACAGGACCCGCGAAGCGACAACCCGGTCGTCCTGAACCCTGCCGGTCGTTTCCACTTGAATCTGCGCGATTGGGCAACCCTGCAACGCGTGTTCTTGGTTCCCGGGATCCTCCTGCAGCCCGCCAGCGTGGAACGGCTACTGGCTGTGCCGACCACCGCGGGTCGAGGGATGGCTATGGGTTGGGCTCCGACCAAAAGCCCCGAGATCGCGCCATACGGTCAGCAAGGCTCCAACACGATGTGGGCCGCGACCGCCCTCATGAACCCTGACCGGACGCGGACCGCAATGGTCGTCACGAACGACGGCCGGACTCGTGTCCTTCTCACACAGGCGCAACTCGCCCAGGTCCTCTTGGAAGGCTCGCCGTAGGGCCTCGCGCCTTGTTGGTCCACCGGCGAGTGCACCGATTGCTGGCCCCACGTGCAGTATCAACAAACCGTGCGTTGGCGCGGCCATGGGATAAGCTCTGACCACTGATGAGCGACCCAAACACCCTCGGCAGCATCGTTCGGCGCCGCCGTCTCGAATCCGGATACTCGCTGGGCCAGCTTGCCTCGAAAGTCGGCAAGACTGCGGCCGAGGTGCGCGCCTGGGAACGTGACGCCGAACTTCCCGAGCACGGCATCCTGGATCGGTTGGCCGAGACTCTCGAACTGGACGTTGCCGACATTCGCGCCAAGGTGGCTGCCGCACAGGAGCCGGCGGCGCAAGAGATGGCTGAGGACGAGGTCGCCGAGCAGGAACCGCCCGCCGCCAAGGTCGCTCAGGACCCGAAGGACGAGGAAGGCACCAAAGAGGATGCCGACGCCGCTGCCATCGTCATCGATCCGGATGTGCCGGTTGAGTTCCCTGAGGAAGACGTCGCCGCGCCGGAGGACGAAGCTGAGTCAGAAGGCGAAACTGAACCCGAAGACGATCTTCCCGGGTTCCCGGTAGATGACCCTTTCACCCCACCGGAGGAGCCTGCCGATCCGGAGCCAACACCGTCACTGATTGATGCCCCTACCGAGGCGGTTCCGGTGCCCGTTATCACCGATACCGCCAAGACTGCGCGGGCGCAGCGAGCTGCAGCAGTGCTCGAGCAACCACCACTCCCAATGGTCGAACCGCCCCCCGATGCGGATCCCGGCCTCCTTCGGTATCTGGAACCGTTGCGCCTCCTCTTCGACCCGCACAGCCGCTACCTCTACTGGATTCGGGCCGGTCTCACCATCATCGTCATGCTCATCCTCGTCGTGTTCCTCTTCCGCATGCTCGGCAGCTTGCTCGATGCGGTGGGTGAACTCCTCGACACCATCGAGCCGTCGGCAACCGACCCCGATGATCTGGACGCATTCGGCGTCATACGCAGCCTGGTTGCCTAGCCGACAACCGCTCGAACCAGCAGACCGATTGCAGCCAGCGAGGAAATCGCAAGGATCGCCGGCCGCAGCGCCATTGCGTCCATTCGACCCCGCAGCCGGGAACTTGCGATGTAGCCGGCGACCAGCCCCGGAAACAGCAGTGCGCCGAGCAGCACGTCGTCGCCGGTGATCTTGCCCCCAATGATGCGAGCGATCACGGTGACAACAAGGCCAAACGAGAAGAAGAGCGCCAGGGTCGATCGCACGGTTGGGCCGCGTTCGTCCTTGAACAGCAGAGCGGCGGGCGGTCCTCCCATCGAGGCCACCATCCCCATGACTCCGGCGGTGATACCGGTTGCGAACTCAGTGAGGGAGGTGCGGGGCATCTTGACACCGGTACTGAGAATGGCCACCGCAACCAGGACGGACGCGGCAATCAGGATGTCGAGCGTGCGTTGCGTCGCTAGGGCGAGTAGGCCCAAACCGAGGAAAGCGCCGGGGAACCTGCCGAGGAGCAGCCATATGACGCTGCGCCCGTGGATGTCGGTCCGCTCCCGCCAGGCCATCGATATGGCAAGAGGTACGGCCAGGAGCAGAGTGGGAACCGGTGCCATGATCGGATCAATCAGCGACA
>JASJEG010000206.1 GCA_030064765.1 Acidimicrobiia bacterium
GTGATCGCCGCAGTCAACGTCGTCTTGCCATGATCAATATGACCCATGGTGCCAATGTTTACGTGCGGCTTAGTCCGCTCGAACTTCTCCTTGGCCATCCCTGCTTCTCCTTGCTTACTCGCCTCGAACCTTGGCCACGATCTCCCGTGCGGCCTCGGTCGGAACTTCCTGATACGAATGAAACTGCATTGTGTAGTTGGCCCGTCCTTGGGTCCGTGACCTGAGATCGGTGGCGTAGCCGAACATCTCGGCCAGCGGCACCAGTGCGGTGACCACGCGAGCCTTACCCCGACTGTCCATTGACTCGACCTTGCCGCGCCGGGAAGACAGGTCCCCGATGACATCACCCATGTTCTCCTCGGGGGTGACGACTTCGAGTTCCATAACCGGCTCGAGCAGCTTGACTCCGGCTTGCTTGGCAGCGTCCTTCATTGCCATCGAACCGGCAATGCGGAACGCCATCTCGGACGAGTCGACTGCGTGGCTGTTGCCATCCTTGAGGACGGCTCTGAGGTCGACGAGCGGGTAGCCGGCGAGGACGCCGCCGTCGAGCGCATCGGCTAGGCCCTTTTCAACGGCCGGGATGTACTCGCGGGGCACGCTGCCACCCTTGATCTTGTCCTCGAACTCGAACCCGGACCCAGCGTCGAGCGGTTCGAGATCGATGACGATCTCGGCAAACATGCCCGAGCCACCGGTCTGCCGCTTGAGGCGGAGCTTGAAGTCCTTGATGAACTTCTTGATGGTCTCCCGATAGGCAACCTGGGGACGGCCGACGTTCGCCTCGACCTTGAACTCGCGCAATAGGCGATCAACGATCACCTCGAGGTGGAGCTCGCCCATCCCGCTGATGATGGTCTGGCCGGTGTCCTCGTCGGACTGCACGGTGAAGGTCGGATCCTCCTCAGCGAGCCGGCCCAAGGCGTTGCCCAGTTTGTCCTGATCGCCCTTGGTCTTGGGCTCGATGGCCACGGCAATGACCGGGTCGGGGAAAGTCATCGACTCCAGCTGAACCGGCGCCTCGACCGCGGCCAGGGTGTCGCCGGTCTTGGTGTGCTTGAGACCGACGGCAGCAACGATGTCCCCGGTTCGGATCTCATCGATGTCCTCCTGCGATGCGGCATGCATCCGCAACAGGCGTCCGAAGCGCTCTTTCTTGCGATCGGAGGTGTTGATTACGGCGTCGCCCTTCTTGGCTGCGCCCGAATAGACCCGGAAGTAGGTCAGCTTCCCGACGTACGGGTCGCTCATGATCTTGAAGGCCAGCGCACTGAACGGCTCGTTGTCCGAGGGCTTGCGCTCCATCAGTTCGCTTTCATCCCCGGGCTTGAAGCCCTGCATCGGGGGAAGATCGACCGGGCTGGGGAGGTAGGCCACGATGGCGTCGAGCAACGGCTGGACGCCCTTGTTCTTGAATGCGGAGCCACACATAACCGGCACGAAATCCCGGTTCACCGTTCCCTTGCGGATCACGGTGCGGATCTCCTCGGGCTCGAGGTCTGCTTCCTCGAGGTACTTCTCGAGTAGCTCCTCATCCTCGGAGGCAACGACGTCGAGCATCTTGTGGTGCCACTCGTCGGCCTTCTCGCGATACTCCTCGGGGATCTCGACGATCTCGCGTTCTTTCCCCTCTTCGTCGTGCCAGATGATGGCGTTCATCTCTACGAGGTCGATTACGCCGTTGAATTCTGCTTCGGCTCCGATCGGAAGCTGAATGACGACGGGGTTGCCGCCGAGCCGATCCACAATCGAGTCGACTGCGGCGAAGTAGTCGGCACCGACGCGGTCCATCTTGTTGATGAAGCAGATACGGGGCACGCCGTACTTGTCGGCTTGGCGCCACACGGTCTCTGATTGAGGCTCTACCCCCGAGACCGCATCAAACACGGCAACTGCACCGTCGAGTACCCGCAACGAGCGCTCCACCTCCACGGTGAAGTCAACGTGACCGGGCGTGTCGATGATGTTGATTACGTGGTCGTTCCACTGCGTGGTCGTCGCTGCGGAAGTGATGGTGATGCCGCGTTCCTGCTCTTGCTCCATCCAGTCCATCACGGCCGCGCCCTCATGGACCTCACCCATCTTGTAGGTGCGGCCTGTGTAATAGAGGATCCGTTCGGTGGTCGTGGTCTTCCCAGCATCAATGTGGGCCATGATCCCGATGTTGCGGATTCTCTCGAGGTGGACCGTGCGTGCCATTTCCTTTTACCAGCGGTAGTGGGCGAAAGCCTTGTTGGACTCCGCCATCTTGTGAACATCTTCACGGCGCTTTACCGCAGCGCCGGTGCGGTTGGAGGCGTCGAGGATCTCATTGGCGAGACGCAACGCCATCGTGTTCTCTTTGCGCTTGCGGGCAAACTCGACCAGCCAGCGCACGGCAAGTGTCTGTGCACGCCGGGGGCGTACCTCAACCGGTACCTGGTAGGACGAGCCGCCGACCCGACGGGACCGTACCTCGACCGACGGGCGCACGTTGTCGATTGCCCGCTTGAGAACCTTCACGGGATCGTCACCCGTGCGCTTCTGAACCGTCTCGAGTGCGCCGTAGACGATGCGCCGGGCTGCGCCCTTCTTCCCTCGCCACAGGACCTTGTTGATGACCTGGCTGACGAGGACGCTCCGGTAAACCGGATCGGGCTCGATTTTGCGAACTTCTGCTGGAGCTCTGCGCATGCTTTATGACTCTTTCTTGGTTCCGTAGCGGGAACGGGACTGCTTGCGGCCGTCGACACCGGCGGCATCGAGCGCACCACGAATGACCTTGTAGCGAACACCCGGGAGGTCTTTCACACGACCACCGCGTACCAGCACGATCGAGTGCTCTTGCAGGTTGTGGCCCTCACCTGGGATGTAGGCCGTTACCTCCATCTGTGAAGTAAGGCGGACACGAGCGACCTTGCGCAGCGCGGAGTTCGGCTTCTTGGGCGTCACGGTGTACACGCGGGTACAGACGCCTCGCCTTTGTGGCGAGCCGGCGAGTCCGAGCGTCTTTGTCTTCTTCGGCTTCGGCTTGCGGCCTTGTCGAATCAGTTGCTGCACAGTCGGCACAGTGCCTTCTCTTCTCTCTTCGGCGCACCCCGACCCATGTTGTTGGGACGGGTACTTACAGACAAAAATCGGCGCCACCGCAGAGCGGGGGCCGCCGACCCCTTGTGGGATTGCTCCACTCACAACAGCTAAACGCCTCAGGGTAAGTGGGAATCCAACGGGAAAACCGGAGCGGGAGTATAGATAGGACCCTCCGCGGAACGCAAGCCCGGGCTGATGAAATCAGCTTGGCAGTTTGATGCAATCAAACTGCGGGCTCGACCACCGTTTTCGCGTCGCAAAACCGGCCGCGATCCCACCGTTTTGGCGTCGCAAATCGGAACATATTCCGGTCTCGGACGCCAAAACCCGGTTTGTGGTCACTCCCTCAGAGCCAGTTCGATCGCTTCGTCCAAAGTCAGGGCGGCGCCAGCTGCCTTCCATGCTTCGACCCGATCGCTGCCGACTGCCTCCGCCAGCGAGCTCCAGACTTCGGCCGTTCGTTCAGCATCGTGAACCGACATTGCCTTCTGGCCGAACTTCGGGAGAGAACTCTCAACGGTGCCGAGGGTCCTCGCCGCAGCCTCAGAGTCTCCGCGAGCTGCGGCGAGCCATCCCAGTCGCGTGAGGCCGCGCATGGCGATGTTGCGGTTTTGCAGATCCTCCGCACCTCGCAGCGCCGTGATCAGGCTCTCACGGGCTTCGTCGAACCGGCCCAGGTTGGTGAACGCCACACCCAGGTATGAATGGGCGGTTGCGGTGCAGTTCTCGTCGCCGATTTTTCGGTGCACCGGGAGAGCCTCCCCAAAGAGTCGCAGGGCCTCGTCGTCATAGCCGGTCATAGTCGCAATGGCTCCGAGGCGGTGCCGGCAATGGGCACTAACCCAGCGATCGTGGGTTCCGGCGACCAGTTGGAGAGTCTCTTCGATGACTCGCCGACCTTCGTCGTACCGGCCGTCGTAGGCAAGGAGGAAACCGAGATTGAATGCGAGCCAGCCGGCGGTGAATCGGTCACCCAGCGACACCAGGCTGTCAACCACACCACGCATGAGCGTCAGGCCTTTGGAGTGGTCGTCAGCCCACCAGCACCACCCGAGGCTCCAGGAGGCATAGGCCTGCCCCCAAGCATCTCCGGCAGCCTGGAACAGCTCCAGAGACTTTGTCGCCAGCTCCAAATCTGTCGGAGGGCCAGTCGAGCCGGCCAGGCGATCCAGGACCCAGGCGTGGTCCTGATCGGTGCCGGATTCTTGGAGCACGGGAAGGTATTCCTCGAAGAGCGGCTTGACCTCGGCCGGGCGGGCCCGTTGCACCTCGAGGCCGGCCAGTTTGTAGACCAGTCGCCCTCGCAAGACCGGATCGGCGTCGGGGGTAGCGGCGTACACCTTATGGAACCAGTCCATGCCTTCCCGCCAGTAGCCTCGCACCCACCAGAACCAGGCCAGGCCGGCTGTTGTCCGCAGGGCCAACTCGTCCTGGCCGTTGTCGAGAGACCAGGTAATTGCGGATCGCAGGTTGTCGTGCTCGCGCTCTATCCGGGGCACCCATTCGTCCTGTTCGGGTCCTTTGAGGCCGAGTTCCGATGCTTCGGCCAGCCCCACGAAGTACCCAGCGTGCCGACGCCGGGCGTGCTGCTCCTCACCGGCGGCATCGAGCTTGGCCAGCGCATATTGACGGACAGGTTCGAGCAGGCGATACCGGCTGCCTTCGGCACCCGCAGAGACGTCGACGAGCGATTGATCCACCAGCCGCCCCAGCAGGTCGAGAACGTCGGCGTCCGGAACCGAACAGATCTCTTCGGCGGCTTCCAGGGTCCAACCACCGGTGAAGACCGCCAGCTGGCGAAACAGCATCTGCTGCTCGGGCGGTATGAGGTCGTAGCTCCAGTCCAAAGCCGTTTCCACTGTGGTGTGACGCCCGCGCTCCCGCCGCCCCGACGTCATAAGACGGAACTGCCGTTCGAGCCGCTCCAGCAATTGCTCGGGGGCAAGCAGGTTCGTCCGCGAGGCGGCCAGCTCGATCGCCAGCGGCAAGCCGTCGAGACGCTGGGTGATCTCCCGCAGCGTCGGCAGGTTCTCCGCGTCTACCAGGAACCCCGGCCTTACCTGTGCCGCGCGTTCCGCAAACAAACGGACCGCTTCGGTTTCCTCCACCGGCCCATCTCCGTTGCCGGTCATCTCCATCGGTGGTACCCGATAGACAATCTCGCCCGGCACACCAAGCAGCTCCCGGCTGGTGGCGACAATCCTCAGGCCGCTACACCGGGTCAATAGGAACTCTGCCAACCCGCCGCTCGATTCCACGACGTGCTCGCAGTTGTCTAGAAGCAGCAGCATTTCGCGCTCGGCCAAGTAGTCGCCGAGAATCTCCTCGAGGGGCCGATCGGTCTTCATGGCGCGAACTCCGAAGGGCTCGGCGGCCTGGTTGGCCACGAGTTCCGGATCGGATACCGCCGCCAGTTCCACCAGCCATGCTCCGTCGGCGAAGTCTCCTGCCAGTTCTGCCGCCACTTGGAGCGACAGCCGGGTCTTGCCGGTGCCACCAATCCCCGTGAGCGTGACCAACCTGGCCTCCGCCACCATTTCACACAGTTCGCGCACTTCCCGATCCCGCCCGATGAAGGTCGTGAGCTGAATGGGGAGGTTGTTCGGCCGTGCGTCCAGGCTGGCCAAGGGCGGAAAGACCTCCGGCAGACCCTCATGCTGCAGCTGGTAGACGTGCTCAGGGCGGGTGAGGTCGCGCAGCCGGTGTTCCCCAAGATCGATGAACTCGAGACCGGCGTCGCCCAGCACTTCGCGGCTGGCCGCCGA
>JASJEG010000207.1 GCA_030064765.1 Acidimicrobiia bacterium
GTACAGCGAAGCCGGGGATGGATTGGAGGCGAATGACGCCGGCCAACCGGTTGTCCTGCTCGAGGAGGGCTTTGCCTTTCACAACGACCTACCGCAGTCGGGGATGATCACCGTCAGCGGTGGAGTTGAACTCGAGTACGTCAACACGGCGATGACCCCCGAGTTCTTCATAGTCGTGCCGGAGAACACAACCAGCTTTGCGCAGGGCACCTATGCGGGCGTGTTCACATCGCTGGAGACTGCCCAAGGCCTCACCGGGCTCGAGGGTGCCGTAAACGATCTCATCCTCACGGTGACCGACGATGCGGACCGGGATGTAGTTGCCACTGAAGTGAAGAACGCGATCACTGACCTCGGGGTCGGGGTCAACACGATCATGCGCGAAGACGACCCGTCGTATCGGCTTCTCTTCGAGGACGTCGAAAACGACCAGGAGTTCTTCAACATATTCGCCCTGTTGATCTTCCTGGGGGCCGTCATGGGGGCCTTCAATCTCATCACGCGCTTGTCGGAAGCGCAGCGACGTGAGATAGGGATTGCGATGGCGCTCGGAATGCCGCCCAGCAAGATCGCCGTCCGACCACTGTTGGTCGGGGCGCAGATCGCTCTGCTGGGCGTTGTATTCGGCGTTGGCGTGGGAGTGCTCATCGGCAACCTGATGCGTTCGGTGATGGACACCCTGTTGATACTTCCCGTCTGGCTGACAGACTTCCAGTGGAGCTTGTTCTTCTGGGTGGCCGTCGTTGGGTTTGTTGTCCCGTTCCTCGCTGCCGCCTATCCGGTGTGGCGAGCCGTACGGGTGAAGCCCATCGAAGCCATTCGCACCGGACACCTTGCTGCTCGCGGCGGGGGCCTCGCACCGTTGCTCAAGCGTCTCCGACTTCCGGGCGACACGTTTGCGCAGCTCCCGTTTCGCAACTTGATGCGAGCGCCGCGGCGCGCAATCCTGACCGCCCTCGGTATTGCCGCGATCATGGCCGTCCTGGTCGGCTTCCTTGGTGCCATCGACTCGTTCCTTGGGGCACTCGACCGAGGCACTGCGATGGTTGAAGGCAACAGCCCGAACCGGATGGTGGTCAGCCTCGAGACAGTACTTCCTGCCGATGATCCCGCGGTTGCCGCGATTGACGCGGCCGACAGTGTCGAAACCACAGTCCCGGTGCTTCAGATTGGTGCCCGTGCCGACGGAGCTGAGGAGCTGGATCTGCTGATCGAGGTGCTAGATCTGAACAACGACATGTGGCAGCCCGCTCTGACTGCGGGGAGTCTGGATTCCGGCAGCAATGGGGTGATCTTGGCCGAGGTGGCCGCCGATGATCTCGGGGTCGCAGTGGGGGATTCGGTCAGTTTCACGATTCCGGTGCGTTCCGGAGAGAGCACCTTCAGGTTTGTCGAAGCGGATCTGACCGTTGCAGGATTGCATGAGAGCCCGATTCGCTTCAACGCGTACATGGATGACGCAGCCCTCTCCCTGCTGGGAGCAGATGGGCTGGCGAATGTCATCTATGCCGACCCTGCGTCGGGCTTCACCCCCGGCGACGTGCAGCGCGAACTCTTCAACCTGGATGCGGTTGGCTCGGTGCAGAAAGCGACAGCAACCTCCGACGATCTCGATGACTTGATGGCACAGTTCGTCGGGATCTTGCAGGCCGTGGCGTTCTTTGTTCTGCTGCTGGCTGTGTTGATGGCCTTCAACTCGGCGTCCATTTCCTTCGAGGAGCGGCAGCGCGAGCACGCCACGATGTTCGCCTACGGGGTGAGGGTGCGAAAGGCACTACGCATGGCCGTTGTCGAGAATCTGACCATCGGCATCGTCGCGACCCTGATCGGGTTCGGCGGTGGGCTGTGGATGCTGTGGTGGGTGGTCAACGTCACCGCAGCAGAGACCATGCCTGACATCGGATTGTTGATCGAGCTCTCGCCAGCGACGCTCGTCACGGTCATCGTCCTCGGCATCGCAGCCGTCGCACTGGCACCGTTGTTTACCGCACGCCGGATGCGCCGCATGGATCTTCCCGGCACGCTTCGTGTCATGGAATAGCGGGCTGCTGGGTTGCTCGTAGGCGAGCAGCTTGCAGCCTGGAGATCGAGCCTGCCCCTGCGGGCAGGATCCTCGAACTCCGGCTCAACATGAGGGCCGCACATACGTAGGAACGGACTGGACCACAGTCCGTTCTTGCGGATCTGGCCGTACATATGGACGCTGAGGTCCGCACGAACGGTAGGAAGCGCTAGGGCTTGGTCGCCTTGACGATGGCGGAATGCATGCCGTCGGCGACTTCGTGGCTTGGTTCGATGGATACACCCTCGAACCCGACCGCCTCCAAGCCCGCGGCGTACTCTTCGAAACTGAGTGCGCCGGCGATGCACCCTACCCACGAGCCGCGCTCCAGGCGGTCGGCTGCCGATAGCTGATCGTCGGCAACTACGTCGGCGACACCGAGTCTCCCGCCTGGTCGGAGCACCCGGAACATCTCGGCAAACACAGCCGGCTTGTCGGTAGAGAGGTTGATCACACAATTCGAGATGATCACGTCGACGGTCTCGTTCTCGAGCGGGATGTCCTCGATGGTGCCCTTGCGGAACTCGACGTTGGTGGCGCCGGATTGCTGTTGATGCTTCCGGGCCAGCTCGAGCATCTCGTCAGTCATGTCGATTCCGTAGGCAAAACCCTGCGGCCCGACACGTCTCGCCGAGAGTAGGACGTCGAGGCCGGCGCCGGATCCCAGGTCGAGCACTGTTTCGCCGGGCTGCAGCTCGGCCACCACAGTGGGATTGCCGCAACCAAGTGAAGCGAGCGCCGCACCGTCGGGGATCGCAGAAAGCTGGTCGGCCTCATACAGCCACGTACCGAAGTCACCCGAGGTTGATGTTTCGAAGGCCTCAGCGGTTGGTGAGCAGCAGTCGGTGTCGCAACAGGAAGGCTCGACGCTCTGTGCGGCCGCGGCGTATCGCTCCCTTACCCTGTCACGGGTTTCGGTCGTGTCGCTCATCCGCTGCTCCTTCTTGCTGGTATCGATGTCTGTCGATACAACGGTAGAAGTCATATCGACGTTCGTCAATACATCGCTATGCTGGCCCGATGAACTTGATCGAGCCTTGTTGCGAGCCGGTACTGATGGAGCCTATCGATGCGGCCGAGGCAGAGGAGCTTGCCAAGGGCTTCAAGCTGCTGGCCGACCCGATTCGATTACGCATTCTCAGCTTGATTGCCAATGCGCCGGACGGGGAACTATGCGCCTGCGACTTACCGGCCGTCATTGGACGCAGTCAGCCAACTGTGAGCCACCACCTTTCGTTGTTGGCAGATGCCGGACTGCTTACCCGTGAACCGCGCGGCAGGTGGGCTTGGTTCCGGGTCGAAGCAGAGCGGATTGCCGTCCTGCGGGATGCGCTCGCCATCGGCTGAACTCGAGTCGAGCCGCTCAGGTCCAGGCCAAGCGGCTTCGCCTTGCCCAATACTCGTCCGGGTTCTCGGCGAACCCGGGGAGGTCCCGGACCTGGTCGGCGTCAATCTCCAACGCCCGCAGGTTGGAATGAAGCTGTTCCTTGGTCGATGCTCCAATGATGACCCCATCCACCCAGGGCTGAGCCAGAACTGCGGCAACCGCAATCGCATCCGCCGAGAAGCCCGGGACAGCATTGACTAGGCGCGAGCTGGTCGCAGGTTCCCGCGCCGTCAGCCGCCCGTTCGCCACCGATTCCTTGATCAGTACTCCCAGTCCTGCGGCGTGGGCATCGGCCAAAGCGCTTCCGGCGGACGGCTCGAGGAGATTCCAAGTGCTCTGGACAGTCCCGAAAAGGAGACTCCCGTCTCTCTCAATCGCCATTGCCTTGCGAATCGCAGCCGCCTGCTGAGGGCCACTCGTGCTGAGGCCGACCGTCAATCCCGCATTGCGGAGTTCGGTCAGCCGGTTCAAGACTGCAGCGTCATCCAACACGCCGGAATCGAGCGTTGCTGAATGGATCTGATAGACAGCCAGATACGGCCCGAGGTTCTCCCTGCTTTCTTCGATCTGGCGCTCGAGGTTGTCGAGCGTGTGGTCCTTGATCTCGTGTACTTCGGCATCGATCCGCCAGTCGGCGACATAGCGATACCCCCACTTGGACGACACAACCACCGGTTCGGCAGCGTTCCCGTCCAACAGCCATCGTCCGAGGAATGCTTCGCCATTGCCGTATGAACGCGCTACATCGAAATAGCGGATACCGGCGGCGTAGGCTGCCGACAGCACCGAATGGCTGTGCTCCTCCAGACCCGCCTTGCTGCGGCGTCCGGCCAGGTCGCTGTCGTGGCCGATATTGATGTAGCCGGGACGGCCCAGAGCTGCCAGGCCAAGCCCCACTCGAGTTACGACAAGTCCCGTATCGCCGAGCTCCTTCGTGATCATGACGGAACTCTACGCCGAAGTGTCCTAGGGAATTCAATCATCACCCCAGCAGCCCCGGTCTAAGATCGCCTGCCGGCCCAGATCGGTCGGACGCAATCGCCTGGAGGACCCAACATCCTGCTCGAACTGGACACGCAGCAGATTGCGGCGGGCGACTTGCCGCCTGCAGCGCCAGGTTGGGTGCAAGCGGAGAATGGCACGGTTGCGATCCGTGGCGACAACTCGGGGCGGCGCGACTCCTTTGTCGCCAGGACCCCCGAGGGCGTCTCCGTCAGCGATTCTCTCGAGAGGTTGCTGCCGCAGGTCACCGACCGCACCGGTGCGCCGTTGATAGCGCCGTTTGGGGTGTCACAGTTGTTGGGCGCTGGTTTGGTGCCCCTTCCCCACACCGTGTTTCAAGAGGTGTACTCGCTGGGTGTTGGGGACGTGGCCAACCTGTCGGCCTCAGGAGGAGAAGTCACCGTCGCTCACCACTGCGACTATCCCTGGGTCGAACGCACGTCACGGAAGGATCAAGAGCCGAGCACACGCCGCCTCTTCGAGCTGATCTGCCGTAGCGTCGAGGATGCTCTTGTTTCGGCCGACGGGCCTGCGGTCCTGCTCATGAGTTCCGGCAAGGACTCGGTTGCGCTGGCACTGGCGCTTGCCGAAATCGGGAGCGACACAACGTGTTTGACCTACAAATCGAGTGACACCGACAGGGAACATGAGCTCGCAGCTGAGTTCTGCGCCACCCTCGGCTTGGAGCACGACGTCGTCGAGATGCCACCCGATCCAGGAGTTGTTGCGGCCAGCCTGGGCCGCTTCTTCGACCGTGCCCCTTTGCCCTGCGGAGATCACGCAACCATCCCGCACGTAATGGTCGCTGCGGCCGCAGGCCTCGAGACGGGCGGGCTCATGGACGGCGGAGGCAACGACCCCTACATGGGCTTTCTGCTCTCAGCCGACAATCGGAAGAAGCTGCGCTTGCGGGTGAGAGGACGCCGGCTGGCCGAGCTCGTTTCGAGGCTGACCCCCGTGGATTCTCCGGTCAACTACCTGGCGAGAAGCCAATCGGGGGCGCTGCTGCCCGGCCGCAGTTTGCGTCATCATGAAGTCCGCGGGTTCTACGCGGATGCGGTTCCCATCGCCGGCTACTGGTATTCAGAAACCGCCGGTGTGGAGGATGCCGGGGAAGCAATGCTCACCAGCCGGATTCGCCATACCGAAGGAGCTAGATCAAATCTGAAGAGCCGTCTGGTGGCGCGTGCCTTCGGGCTCGATCCGCTGCAACCGTTCTGCAATGCCACCATTGCCGACTACTGCTTTCACCTGCCTCTAACCTCTCGCTATGACACCAGGCGCGGCACCAACAAGTTGCTGCTGCGCCAACTACTGCGCGAGAAGATCGGCTATGACGAAGCCCGGGTCGGG
>JASJEG010000034.1 GCA_030064765.1 Acidimicrobiia bacterium
TGGTCGTGACCAACCTCGACGACAGCGGGCTTGGCTCGCTGCGGGAGGCGCTCGGTCTCATTGCCGACGGCGGCACGATCACCTTCGATCCGGCGCTGGCAGGCGGGACGATTGAGCTCACTTCCGGACAACTCAAGGTCGACCGCTCGGTGACCATCGACGCCTCGGCAGTGCCTGGTGTAGTCGTGAGCGGCGGCAACAGCTCCCGGGTGTTCCAGGTTGAAGCGACGACCACTGTGTCGATGAACGACCTCGTCGTTGCGAATGGCGCAGCCGCTCCACAGGGAGGAGGCATCCTCAATTTCGGGACGCTCAACCTCGACCGGGTTGTCGTGCGGGACAACGTTCAGAACGCGCCCGGGCCAGCGAACTTCGAGTTCGGCGGAGGTGGGATCTACAACGGTGCCGACTCCACGTTGAACCTGACCGACAGCACGGTGAGCGGCAACGAGAGCACCAACCATCCGGCGGGTGGGATCTTCGGCTTCTTCGGAAGCACGATCAACATCACCAGGAGCACGGTTTCCGGCAACCTGTCCGGCGACGTTGCCGGCGGCCTGCGCTTGTTGAGCAACGGGACCATCGTGAACAGCACGTTCAGCGGCAACACGTCGACGGCTTGGCATGGCGGCGGCATCTTCCACACTGACGGTCAGTTGACTGTCACCAACTCGACGTTCACTGGCAACATTGCGCCGGGAGGCACGGCTTCCGGAATCCTGGTCGCGACATTCGGCGCTGCGGCCAACGCCACCCTGACCAATAACGTGCTGGAGGGCAACGGCGGAGCGCTTGCCTGTGCCACCGAAGGTGGCGGTGCGGCGACGATCACGTCAGGCGGCTCAAACGTCATCAGCGACGGGTCCTGCAACCCGAACGGGACCAGCGACCAGTCGTTTGCCGATGCCCTGCTGGGCCCACTCGGCGACAACACTGGTCCTACTTGGACGCATGCGCTGCTCGCTGGCAGCCCGGCTATCGACGCCGCCGATGCAGGGGCCTGCCCGGCAACCGACCAACGTGGCGTTGCGCGCCCGCAGGGCGCAGGATGTGACGTCGGATCCTACGAGTACGTGCCATGAATAATTGCTCACGACCGGCTACCACTTTTGTCTGGCCTCCCCTCCTCCAGGGCATGTCGGGTGCCGGTCGTGAGCGCCCCTTTGCAAACGAAAGGTTCGACCCCAGATGACAGCTCCCGACATCGACCGCTTGCTGGGTGAGATGACGCTGGCCGAGAAGATCGGTCAGATGACTCAGGTCGAGAAGTACAGCATCTCGCCCGACGAGGTGGCGGGGCACGGCATCGGGTCGGTCCTCTCCGGCGGCGGCGGCAACCCGACGCCCAACACGCCCGAGACCTGGCGAGACATGGTCGGCTCTTTCGAGGAGGGGGCCCTCAGGTCCCGGCTCGGGATCCCGCTGCTCTACGGGGTCGATGCCGTACACGGCCACAACAACGTCTACGGCGCAACCATCTTCCCCCACAACATCGGGCTGGGGGCGACCCGCGACGCCGATCTGATCCGTCGCGTCGCCCGTGTCACCGCAGAGGAACTCATCGCCACCGGAGTGCGCTGGGACTTCGCCCCTCCGGTGAGCGTGCCGCAGGACATCCGGTGGGGGCGCACCCTCGAGGCTTACTCGGAGGACACCGAACTCGTCACCGAACTCGGTGTCGCATTCCTGCGCGGCTTGCAGGATGTCGACGGGACCGGTCTCGCCAACCCTGCCGCAGTTCTGGGCTCGGTCAAACATTACGTCGCTGACGGAGGCACGGAGTGGTGGAGCGCAGGCCCGGACACGGATCAGGGTGAGACGACCGGCTGCAACGGCAACTTCGAGGACGCAATCAGCGAAGAGCGTCGCCGCACCCTCGAGCAGCACCAGAACCTGTTCGGCGAGATGTATGAACACGGCATCTGGGGGCAGAGAATCGACCAAGGCGTGGCCAAGATCACTGAGGAGGAGCTGCGCGCCGTCCACCTTCCTCCCTACATCGCGGCGATCGCCAACGGGGCGCGCAACATCATGGTTTCACTGAGCAGCTGGCGCGACACAAAGATGCACGCCCATCGGTACCTGCTCACCGATGTGCTCAAGGGCGAGCTCGGCTTCGACGGCTTCCTCGTTTCGGACTGGCTGGCCATCGACTACCTCGACGACGACTACTACACGGCTGTGACCATCGGGATCAACGCCGGTGTGGACATGGTCATGGTTCCTCACGACTGGCGCGCCTTCATGGATTCGCTCACCCGAGCCGTGGAGGCGGGCGATGTGCCGATGGAGCGCATCGACGACGCGGTTCGCCGGATCTTGCGCGTCAAGGCGGAGATGGGGCTTTTCGAGGGCGTGCGAGCGGATAGCGGATCGGTTGCCGGTTTCGGGTCGACCGAACATCGGGCCGTTGCCCGCGAGGCCGTAGCCAAGTCGCTCGTGTTGCTGGAGAACAACGGCGCACTTCCGCTGAGCAAGGACGCCGGACTCGTCTACGTTGCCGGGCGGCCCGCAGCCGACATCGGCCTGCAATGCGGCGGTTGGACCATTGAATGGCGTGGCATTCCGGGCGGTGACATCCCCGGGACCGACCTGCTGGGAGCAGTCAACGAAGCCGTTGCCGAAGGCACCGAAGTCGTCTTCGACGCCGCCGGTCACTTCGACGACCGGATCGCCGACGTCGGCTTGGTGGTTGTTGCCGAACCTCCGTATGCGGAGATGACCGGCGATCGTGCCGACCTCACCCTCCCCCCAGAAGACATCGAGTTGATCCAGCGAATGCGATCACAATGCCGCACCCTCATCGGCATCCTCTACACCGGTCGACCGCTCCTCATCACAAGCCAGGCTGAAGCTTTCGACGCTCTGGTTGCCGCCTGGCTCCCGGGCAGCGAAGGCGCCGGCATCACCGACGCGCTCTTCGGTGATGTTCTCTTCACGGGGAAGCTTCCCTTCGCCTGGCCCCGCAACGACCGACAGATTCCGTTGGCTGCCCTCGAGGCAGATTCCAACTCGCCTCTCTGGCCACGCGGCTACGGGCTGGAGGTGTGAAGACAATGCACGAACTGAGAAATGAAAGACACACATGGAACGGACTTCACTGCGGGTTGCTTTGCGCGCGCCGGCAATCCCCGACCAAGAGTTTCCCGTCGACAAGGAGACAGGATCATGAAACAAAAGGTCAGCAGAGTGTTGCGGTACGTCGCTCTGGGTCTGGTCGTAGGCCTCCTGGCGGCTGCCTGTACTCCTGAGGAAGCTGAACCGCCACACATCGGGCTTCTGCTGCCCGAGCTGGCGACGGCTCGATATGAGACACAGGACCGTCCCGCCTTCGAAGCCGCAGTGCGGGAGCTATGCCCGGAGTGCCGGGTCACATCGCGCAACGCCGACGGCGATGCTGCCGTGCAGTCAGGTCAGGTTGACGAGTTGATTGCCGCCGGCATGACCGTCATGGTCCTGGACCCGGTGAATTCGGCGGAGGCGGCGCCCATGGTCGAGAAGGCTCAGGACGCAGGCATCTTTGTCATCAGCTATGACCGTCTCGTAGCTAATGCGGATCTCGACTACTTCGTGTCATTCGACGGAGTGAAGGTCGGTGAATTGCAGGCTGAGGCGCTCTTGGAGGCCGGTGGCGGCGAGATCGTACTGATCAACGGTTCTCCCGACGACAACAACGCAGTGCTGTTCAGCGAAGGCGCCCACCTCCTGCTCGACACCAGCTCGATAGCGGGCATTGCCCTGGAATATGACACGCCGCGCTGGGACTACAGCATCTCCCGTACATCGATGCAGGATGCCCTCGCGACGTTGGGGAACGATGGCTTCGATGCGGTGCTGGCCGCCAACGACGGGATAGCTGCCAGCGTCATAGACGTGCTCGAAGAAGCCGGTCTCGATCCCGCCGAAATCCCGATCACCGGCCAGGATGCCGAGCTCGACGCTGTCCGGCGGCTGCTCACGGGTGAGCAGTTCATGACGGTATACAAGCCGCTGGACGATTTGGCGGCGGCAGCGGCCGAGCTAGCCGTCATCCTTGGTAGGGGCGAGTCGACTGAACCGGGGTTTGTCGTCAACGCCGTCAACAACGGATTCATGGATGTCGACGGAGTGCTGCTCGATCCAATCGCGGTAACCGTTGCCAATATCGCCGACACCATCGTCGCCGATGGGTTCTGGCCCGTCGCCGAGATTTGTGCCGGTGAGACTGCATCCGCTTGCGCCGAAGCAGGTCTTCAGTAGAACCCGACAACTGACAAGAGAAGGAGCCCAAATGTCAGCAATTACGTTTGAAAGTGTAGGAAAGGTCTACCCAGGCGGATTCCGGGCGATCACGGACGTCAACCTGGAGATAGGCGACGGCGAGTTTGTGGTGATGGTGGGACCTTCCGGATGCGGGAAGTCGACACTGTTGCGGATGCTGGCCGGTCTCGAGGAGATCACCGAGGGGACCATCATGATCGGCGATCGCGTCGTCAACGGCATTCCCCCCAAGGATCGCGACATCGCAATGGTCTTCCAGAACTACGCGCTGTACCCCCATATGAGCGTGTACCAGAACATGTCATACAGCCTCAAGCTGCGGGGCATGGAAAAGGATGAGATCAGGAAGCGCGTCGAGCAGGCGGCACGGACGCTGGAGATCACCGACTTCCTCGACCGGAAACCTAAGGCGCTCTCCGGTGGTCAGCGGCAGCGCGTAGCGATGGGTCGGGCGATCGTCCGTGAGCCGGCTGCGTTCCTGATGGACGAGCCACTGTCCAATCTCGACGCCAAACTGCGCGTCCAGATGCGCTCCGAGCTCGGTGAGCTGCACAAGCGCTTGCGGACCACGACGATGTACGTGACCCACGACCAGGTCGAGGCCATGACGATGGGCGATCGGGTCGCAGTCATCCGGAAGGGCATCCTCCAGCAGACCGACACGCCCCGCCAGCTCTACGACCACCCGGTGAACGTGTTCATCGGCGGCTTCATCGGTTCACCCTCGATGAACTTCATCTACGGCCGGATCGAAAGCGCCGACGACCATGTCTGGGTTGTTGCCGGCGAAATGCGGCTGCGCATCGACCGCAAGCTGCTCGCCGAGCGGCCCGGATTAGCCAACTACACGAACAAGGAGTTGGTACTGGGTATCCGTCCCGAGTACTTCGAGGCGGCCGAGGTCATCCCATCCGCAACCCTCGACAAGGACCGCCTCATGGTCGCCGAGGCTGATCTGGTCGAGGAGTTGGGATCCGAGACCCTGATCCACTTCTCCGAAAAGGTGGCGCCGGTCATCACGCCCGACATCCAAGAACTGCTGGCCGACCAGGGTCAGGATGCCGAGGTGTTGGGTGACGAGACCAAGTTCACCGCCAGGATCAGCCCTCGCGCCTCGGTTGAACCCGGGCAAAGGATCCAGCTGGCGGTGGATACGTCCACAATCCACTTCTTCGACAAGGAAACTGGAGACGCGATCTACTAGGAGTCGGCTGAGAACCACAACATCGAAGCCCGCTGGGAGGTGTTCGGCATCGACGTGTCGATCCGAGAGAAGCAACACCTCCCGGCTACAGGAGTATTGGAGTTGAGAATGATCGATTTGTCACACGTGGGCCTCAGACGCCTGGGCGGCGTCACATGATCTGGGTAGCTTGGGGGTCGGTGTCGGTACTTCTTGTTGTGGTCGTGGTCTTGGGTCTCGTGCACCTCTCCCGCCACAGCGACAAGATGACCAGCGGCCAGAAGGTGATGTGGGCTGCTCTCATTGTGCTCGTTCCCTTCGTCGGGCTGATTGGCTACCTGTTCTGGCAGCTGGAACGCAGCGACGCGATGGCATCTGCCATGGCCGGATCTGTCGAGGGAGGCGGGCGCCGGGACCAAGCAGCGCCGTTCCTGCGAGACCCCGGGTTCGACGACAAGTAAACGGGGATCGTTCGCTGAGAGGAGCGGGTGGTCCGTTGGCGCCGCCTGCTGCGCAACCTGGTCGCCGCCGACGAGGTACTGAAGTGCCCGTGCGGCGCGCATGCAGACCATGGCTGCTGAACACCGATGATCCGACCGCGGAGATCCGCTCAGCGATGCGTGGCATGTCGGGCCAGTGTTGACCGAGGATGGAGTTGAGCATGATAGATTCGAACCGGGACTCGCGGGGCTCCAATTCGCGAGGAATGAAGCGGTATCGTCATCTGTTGGCAGCCCTCTGCATCCTGGTTGCCGGGTGCAACAACGGGGGAACCGAGGCTGACACCACCACAACGTCGGCGACCCCGGAGACAACGTCGACCACTTCTGCGATCGCTTCGCCGGGCGGTAGCGATGTCACCGTTGATGTCGAACTGGTCGCCTTCAAGGATTACCTCTATGGAGTCGAAGGCCTAGCACCCGAAGGCTGGTCCCCACTGGAGTACGGCATCCTGCTGCGCGGCGAGTCGGCCACGGATGCCACGGTCTTCTTGCAGCAAGCGGTCGCAGGGGCAACGGCTGCGGAGGCCGTGAGCGCTTTTGTTGCGGACCTTCGCCTGGACGGGCCTCCGCAGGCCGGAGATACTATCGAGACCGACCGTTTGGCGTGGACGCGATACTCGTTCGAGACCGCAGCAGCCCAGTTCGGTGGTCAACTGATGCGAGGCGAGGCCGCGCTAGCCGAGTCCGAGTTTGGCGTCTTTGTGGTCGGGGTGATCGCCACGCCCGAAGAGATCGACGCGCTCGCCGAATCGGTCTTCCTCCCCGCGGTGCAAGCATTCGTGCCGCCTCCGCAACCCACCGTTGCTGAGCCGTCCGCCCCGTATCTGGACGCGTCGCTGTCTAGCGAGGACCGGGTCGAGGACCTCTTGGGCCGGATGACGCTCCGAGACAAGATCGCCCAAATGACCCAGGTCGAGAAGAACAGCATCTTTCCCCTGGACATCGCAGCTCTCGGTATCGGGTCCTTGCTCAGTGGTGGCGGCGGGTCTCCCGACGAGAACACCCCGGAGGGCTGGGCGAAGATGGTCGACGAATTTCAAGACTACGCCCTCGACGGCCCCCTCGGCATTCCGCTGATCTACGGCGTCGATGCGGTTCACGGTCACAACAACGTCAAGGGTGCAACGGTGTTCCCGCACAACATCGGGCTGGGAGCGGCCAACGATGTCGAGCTGATGGGGCGCATCGGGGAGATCACCGCAACCGAAGTCGCAGCAACGGGCATCGACTGGAACTTCGCCCCGACGATTGCCGTCCCGCAGGACATCCGTTGGGGACGGACCTATGAGGGATACGGCGAAGACCCGGACCTGGTGACCCCGCTAGCAGTTGCCTATATGGAGGGACTGCAGGGTGACAACCTGTCCGATCCCCTCACGGTGCTGGCCACGCCCAAGCACTTCGTCGGCGACGGCGGCACAAGCTGGGGGAGCGCAACCGGAGATGACCGATTCCTCGACCAAGGTGACACGGAGATCGACGAGGAGACGTTGCGTGCAGTTCACCTCTCGCCGTATGTCGAGGCGATCGAACGAGGTGCGGAAAGCGTGATGATCTCCTACTCCAGCTGGAATGGTGTGAAGGTGCACGGCGACCGGTACCTCGTCACCGATGTCTTGAAGGGCGAACTCGGATTCGGTGGTTTTGTCATCTCCGATTGGGGGGCCATCGATCAGATCTCCGACGACTACTACGAAGCTGTGGTCACTTCGATCAACGCCGGTGTCGACATGAACATGGTCCCCTACAACTACCGAAGGTTCATCTCGGTGCTGTGGCAGGCGGTCGACAACGGCGACGTGCCGCTCGAGCGAATCGACGACGCGGTGCGTCGGATTCTCCGAGTCAAGTTCGAGTTGGGCCTGTTCGAGGAGCCGTACGCCGACACCGACCTGCTCTCGACCGTTGGCTCCGCCGAGCACCGTGCAGTGGCCCGCGAGGCGGTGGCCAAGTCGGCGGTTCTCCTCAAGAACGACGGCGGCTTGTTGCCCATCGGCGACGACGTCACGACGATCTTCGTTGGGGGGCAGGCTGCCGATGACATTGGCATCCAGTCCGGGGGCTGGACCATCGAGTGGCAAGGAAAGGCGGGCGCCATCACCCCCGGCACCACGATTCTCGAAGGCATCGAAGCGTCGGTTCCCGAGGGAGCCACTGTCTACTACGACGAGTTTGGGAACCTGGGCCGGGTAGATACTGGCGGAGCGGTTGTCGAACCCGACATCTGCATCGGCGTCGTCGGTGAGCGGCCCTATGCCGAGTTCGAGGGCGACAGCGCCGATCTGGCGATGGCAAGCCGGGACTTCGCGGTTGTCGAAAACCTCGCCGGCTCGTGCGAGCAGCTTGTGATTGTTCTCGTTTCGGGGCGGCCCCTCGTAATCACCGACCTGATCGACGACTGGGATGCCCTGGTGGCCGCTTGGTTGCCAGGCACCGAAGGCCAGGGCGTGGCCGATGTGCTGTTTGGTATCGAGCCCTTCTCGGGGAAGCTACCGTTCACCTGGCCAAGAACGATTGAACAAGTACCGCTGGGAGCTCTCAGCGCAAGTGGAGAGGAGCCGCTCTTCCCAGTCGGCTTTGGTCTCGAGCCATGAGCCGCGGACAATTGCACATTTCGTAGACAACACACCTAGGAGGTGTCTTAGTGAAACTGGCAATCAACGGCTTCGGCCGCATCGGCCGGGCGGTATACCGAATCATCGCTGAGCGAGGACCGTCGGATATCGAGATCGTGGCCGTAAACGACCTGGCGCCCGATGACACACTGGCCCACCTGCTCAAGTACGACACGGTCTTCGGGAAGTTCCCGGGCGAGGTCACGGTCGAAGACGGTTTCATGTCGGCAGGCGGTCACACGGTCAAGATGCTCGAGGTACGTGACCCGGCGGAGCTCCCCTGGGAGGAGCTCGGCGTCGACGTGGTCGTAGAGTCGACCGGTGTCTTCCGTACGCGGGAAGCACTCAACAAGCACATCGCAGCTGGTGCCAAGCGAATCCTCCTCACGGTGCCGTCGAAGGATCCCGTCGATGCCACGGTGGTGCTGGGTGTCAATGATGAAGACCTGGGCGCCGGGGACCAGATCGTCTCCAATGCGTCATGCACCACCAATTGCCTGGCGCCGATCGCCAAGGTGCTCAATGACTCCTTCGGCGTCGAGAGCGGGATCATGACCACGGTGCATGCCTACACCAACGACCAGGCGGTGGCCGACACGCCGCACAGCGACCTGCGGCGGGCTCGTCATGCAGCCGAGAACATCATTCCGACAAGCACCGGAGCAGCCAAGGCAATCGGCTCGGTCTTGCCCGAGCTGGACGGCAAGCTCGACGGCATGGCGATGCGGGTTCCGATTCCCGATGGCTCGATCGTTGACCTCGTCGTGAAAGTAGAGCGTGACGTCACCGAGGCCGAGATCAATGCGGCGATGAAGGCGGCAGCCGAAGGCCCAATGGCCGGCATTCTGGAGTACACCGAGGATCCGATCGTTTCGGCGGACATCGTCGGCAACCCAGCTTCGTCCATCTTCGATTCGCTGTTGACCAAGGTCATCGACGGCAATCTGGTGAAGGTGGTGTCCTGGTACGACAACGAGTGGGGCTACTCCAACCGTGTTGTCGACCTACTGGAGCGGATGGCCAAACAGGCCTAACTATCGCCTGCGGGCGACCAATCCTCCGGGCGGCCCGATGGGCCGCCCGGATCACTTCTACCGTTCCGGCGTAACTGGCGGCCATATTCTGCCGCCAGTTACGCAAGAACCGTGGGTTGGGACTGCGTCGGCCTAGTCGCGGGTCACCTCGCTGAGTACCGTTCCGTCGGTGTCGCGGATGCGGACAATCATCGGCATTTGGCCGGGCAGGCTGTGGGTGGCGCAACCGAAGCACGGGTCGTAGGCCCGGAAGGCCATTTCGATCTTGTTGAGCACACCCTCGGTGACCTCCACTCCCTTGTGGATCAGCCCCTGGGCCGCCTTCTTGATCGACATACTGATCGAGGCATGGTTGTTGGTCGTGCCGACGATCAGATTGACCTTCTGCAGCACCCCTCGTTCGTCCGTCACGTAGTGATGGGTGAGAGTGCCGCGCGGCGCCTCCACCGAGCCGATGCCTTCGGTCGGAGTCTCGGTTGGGATGGTCCTGATGTCCGGGCTGGTGATCTCCTCGTCGAGCGCTAGCTCCATCGTCCGCTCGGCGGCATAGACCAGCTCGACCACCCGTGCCCAGTGCGTCGCCAGAGTCTGGTGCACCGGGGTGTTGCCGGTTGGGTCTCCGGTGAGCGTCTTGAAGTAGCGCTCGTACTGCTCCTGCGCCAGCGGTGTCGCCATCCCCTTGGTGGCGTTCAGTCGCGACAAGGGCGAAGCGCGGTACACCCCGCTGTCGACGCCATCAGTGAACCCTTTCCAACCTTTCGCCTTGAGGAACGGGAACTTGAGATAGCTCCATGGTTCAACGTGCTCGGCAACGTGGTCTAGGTAGTCCCGCGGGTGGTACTGGACGATCTCGGCCCCTTCGGTGTCGACGACCCGGATCTCGCCGTCGTAGAAGTTGGCGTGGCCGTTGGCATCGACGGTGCCCATCGAGTGGAACCGGTGGGTGTAGGTGTCGGACAGGATCAGGTCCAAGTAGTCCTGATTCGCCAGCACCACGTCGTCGAGGACCTGCAGTGTGAACTTGCCGAACTCGAGCAGCTGTTTGGCGTGCTCGACGATCTTGAGTCGCTCCTCCTCCGTCAGTCCCTTGGTGACCCCGCCCGGGATCGAGGTGACCATATGGATGGTCTTGCCGCCGAGGATCTTGACGATCTCATGAGCCGCCGCCCGGGCACCGATCACCACCTTGCCGGTGTCGATCCCGAGTTTGTGAATCATGCCGAGGATGTTGCGCTCCGCCGGGGGTGCCTCCGGTCCCATCACAAAGTCGGGTCCACCCAGGATGTAGAAGTGAGTCGCATGGTCACCGGTGAAGAACGCCGTGTACATCAACTCGCGCAGCTTCTTGGCGGCCGACGGGATCTCGACGTGATAGGTGTCATCACACGCCTTGGCCGCCGCCAGATGATGGGCCTCGCTGCACACGCCGCAGATGCGCGCCGTGATGCGGGGCATGTCCTCGACGGGTCGGCCGACGCAGAACGCCTCGAACCCACGCAGCTCAGGCACGATGAAGAAGCAGTCGGCGACATCTCCGTTGTCGTCGAGGAAGATGTCGATCTTGCCGTGGCCTTCGAGCCTGGTGATCGGGTCGATCGATATCTGCTTCATGATTCACCCCCATTTCCGGAACTGTCTGGCGTGCCGACGACGACCTTCCCCAGCGTGGCGTGGGCCATCGAGAAGCGGTAGAACGTGCCGACCGGGTCGACGATGCCGTCGAGGATCCGCTCGATCTCCTCGGGATCATCGGAATCGATGACCGAAGCCAGGGCGGCAACCATCTTGGTGCCCTGATCCTTCGAGTTGGGTGCGGGGCCGTAGCAGCCCCGACAAGGGACCCCTACGGCGACACACAGCCCCCCACACCCGCTGCGTGTCGCCGGCCCCATGCAGACAATGCCCTGATCGAGCAGACACTGATCGGGATCAGGCATCACCTCGTGGATGCGTTTGAAGCCCTTGATCTTCTTCTCCTGCCTCTCCCGCGGGCACTCGTCGCAGCAGGTCTTGTCCCCAGCCCCGAGCACCGTGCCCTTGGGCGGTAGCGGCTTGTCATTCTCCAGGATGTCGATGACTGCTTCCAGCACACCCCAGATCTGGTGTGCCTGCGGCGGGCAGCCCGGCACGTAGTAGTCGACATCCGTGACCTGTTCGAGCGACTTGACCGTCTCCCAGAACTCCGGCAGCTCGATCGTGCCGACGGGGGTCTCGGTGACGGTTTGTGGCATCACCCGGTCCGGGTTCACGGTCGACGGAGAGTCGGCGAAGACCCAGTCCAGCGTCGCCGTCTTGGTAGTCGTATTCGACAGCGCCGGGATGCAGCCTTCGCAGGCGCAGGAACCGAAGGCAACGAGGAGTTTTGACTTGCGGCGCAGCAGATGTGCCATGTAGTCGTTGTCAGATGTGCGGACCGCACCGTTGAACAGACACAGGTCGATCTCTCCGTCTTCCATCGCTTCGACGTCTTTGACCTTGAAGTCGACGGCGACCGGCCAGAACACAACATCGAAGAAGGCGTCGACATCGAGGATCTTCTCCTTGATGTCGAGCACCGCGATCTCGCAACCTCCACAGGAGGCTGCCCAGTACAACGCCAGTTTGGGCTTGCTCATGAGCTCACCTCCAGCGGTCCTAGGGCTCTGATCTTGGCCGCCATCTCATTGGCCGTTGCAGCCCATTCGTCGCCTTCGCTTGCGGAGACCCAGACCAGCTTGAGCCGTTCCCCGTCGATGCCGAAGCCTTCGACCAGCCGCTTGAGCAGATGGAACCGACGCAGCGTCTTGTAGTTGCCCTCCTGGTAGTGACAATCGCCGGGATGGCATCCGGAGATGATCACGCCGTCGGCGCCCATGCTGAACGCCTTGGCGACGAAGGTCGGGTCCATTCGGCCCGAGCACATCACCCGCACGATGTTCACCGACGGATCCCACTGGATCCGCGAGATTCCCGCCAGGTCTGCACCCGTGTAGCTGCACCAGTTGCAGAGGAACGCGATGATCCGAGGTCGCCACTCAGTGGACACCACTGCCGGCTCTCGGAGGGGGGCTTCTGTAGTCGTAGTCATGTCGCCACCCCCTCTGGAATCGCTCCGGATTCCATCGCAAGCGGGGCCAGGATGCCGTCGAGCTCCGCCAGGATCTGCTCATCTGTGAAGCCGGCGCCGGTGATCGCCGCCGCCGGGCACGCAGCAACGCAGGTGCCACACCCCTTGCACAAGGCCTGGTTGACCTCCGCGTTGTTGTGCTCCTCGTCGAAGGTGATCGCCAGATAGGGACACAGGCTGAGACAGGTCTTGCAGCCACCGCACAGGTGCTCCTGCACGGTCGCTCGCACCGGCTCGATCATCACCTCGCCCTTCGAGATCATCCCCAGAATGTCGGCGGCCGCCGCCTGAGCTTGGGCCACCGTGTCCGGGATGTCCTTCGGGCCCTGTGCGCAACCGGCCACGTAGACCCCGTCGGTAGTGGTGCCGATCGGGTCCAGCTTGGGGTGGCGCTCTAGGAAGAAGCCGTCGGGGCTGCGGCTCAGCGAGAAGACCCTCCCCACCTGTTCGGCATCGGGTTGGGGCTCGATGGCGCCCATAAGCACCACCATGTCCACCGGGATCTCGCGGAATCGTCCGATCAACGTGTCCTCGGCCCGCACCATGAGGTGTCCGTCGCCGTTGGCGCGCTTGGCCGGCATGACTTCGACCACCTTGCCGCGGATGACATTGGCCCCTTCATCGAGCACGCGGAGATAGAACTCCTCATAGCCCTTCCCGAAAGCCCGCATGTCGATATAGAACTCGTAGAGCTCGGCATCGGTGCGGTCCTTGACCAGGTGGGCGAACTTCAGCGCCGCCATGCAGCACACTCGCGAGCAGTAGCGGTTGTAGTTCTCGTCTCGCGACCCAACACAGTGGACGATCGCCACCGACCGCGGTGGCTTGCCGTTCTTGCACAGAATCTGGCCGCCGGTGGGTCCTGTCGAGTTGAGCATGCGCTCGAATTCAGCGCTCGTGACCACGTTGTCGTAGCGCCCGTAGCCGTACGGAGTCATTCGGCTTGGATCGAACGACTTGAACCCGGTCGCAACCAGGATCTGGCCGACCTCGAGCTCGACGATCTCATCCTTCATGTCGAGCCGGACCGCATCAGGCGGACACACGTTTTCACACGAGTGACACTCCACGCACACGCCGCAGTGCAGGCAGCGAGAGGCCTCCCGCATTCCTTCCTCTTCCGTGAGTCCGTAGTCGACGGTCTCGTAGTCGGAGAGCCGAGCCGCCGGGTCACGGGCCTCCAGGCGGGCGCGTGGCATCTTCTCGATCTGGTCATAGGTCGGCCCGTGTTCGTACGGGGCCTTGACGAACCCGCGCACCGGATCGGGTGGAGCCACGTGAGTCTCGAAGTTCTCGAGCGGCCTGCCCCGCAGGTACTTGTCGATCGCCTCCGCAGCGCGCCGTCCCTGACCCATCGCCTCGACGATCGAGGCTGGGCCGAGAACTACGTCGCCGCCGCCAAACACGCCGGGGAGACCTGTCTGCAGGGAGTCGGGTTCGACGATGAGCGTGTCCCACTTGGTGAATCCAATCTCGCCCTTCTCCGGCACTCCGCCCTTGAACCAGGTGCGGAAAGGCTGCTGGCTCACCGAGGGGATGACCATGTCGAACTCGCGGATGTGCTCCGACCCCTCGATCGGGATCGGGCGGGCTCGTCCGCTGTCATCGGGCTCGCCCAGCTCGTTGTTGATGCACTTGAGTCCGGTGACCTTGCCCTTCTCGACTACAACCTCGAGCGGCGAGACCAGATAATCGAAATGCACGCCCTCGGCGATGGCGCCCTCGACCTCCTCCAGGTCGGCAGGCATCTCATCGGCGGTACGCCGGTACAAGATGGCGACCTCGGCTCCCTGGCGACGCGCAGTTCTCGCCACGTCCATGGCGGTGTTGCCGCCGCCGACGACCGCAACCTTCTTCCCGGTCCACTGTGGGCGGCCCAGGTTGATCTCACGCAGATAGTCGATGCCGAGGATGACGCCTTCGGCATCCTCACCCGGCACCTGCAGCTGAAGGCCGCGGTGGGCGCCCAGTGCCATGAACACCGCACCGAAACCGTACTTCGACTTGTTGAGCAGGTCGGCCAGCTTGAAGTCGACGCCTAGCTCGACGCCGGTTTGGAACTCGACTCCGGTCTTGCGGATGAAATCGAGATCGCGCTTGACGATCTCCGGCGGGCAGCGATAGTCGGGGAGCCCCACCGCCAGCATGCCCCCGAGCTTGTCGTGCTTCTCGAAGACCGTTACGTCGTAGCCCTCCTGGGCAAGGTCGTAGGCACACGTCAATCCCGCCGGGCCCGACCCGATGACGGCGACCTTCTCGCTGTAGTCGTGCTTCGCAGGAGGGGGCTCCGGGTCGGGGATGTTCTCCCGTTCCCAGTCCATCGCCAGCCGCTTCAGGCCGCGGATGGCGACGGGGTCGTCGACCTTGCCGCGGCTGCAGGCCGTCTCGCACGGGTGATAGCAGACCCGGCCGCAGACGAAGGGCAGCGGGTTGCGCTTGCGGATCAGCTTGGCAGCTTCTTCGAAGCGGCCGTCGGCGATCAGCGCCACGTAGCCCGCAGCGTTCTGGTGGATCGGGCACGCCTCCATGCACGGCGGGCTGCCCTGCTTCTCGATCACATACGTGCTCGGAATCGCCTGCGGGAACGCCTTGTGAATGGCGTGCCTCGTCGAGACGTACTCATTGAACGGATCGGGCACGTTGACGGGGCACACGTTGAGACACTCGCCGCACGAAGTGCAAGCGTCGGTGACGAACCGGGCCTTCTTGCGTACCTTCACCTTGAAGTTGCCGACAAAGCCATCGACCGACTCGACCTCGCACATCGTCATGAGGTGCAGGTTGTCGCGACGGTCGGCCGAAACCATCTTCGGCGTGAGGATGCAAGCGGCGCAGTCCAGCGTCGGGAAGGTCTTGTCGAACTTCGCCATCATGCCGCCGATGGTCGACTTGCGCTCCACCATGTAGACGTCGTTGCCGGCCTCCGAGATGCTGAGCGCCGCCTGGATACCGGCGATGCCGCCGCCGACCACGAGGGTCGCCGGGTTCATCTCGGCATACATCGGATCGAGCGGCTCATGCAGAGCAACTCGGCCCACTGCTCCGTTGACCAGTTGTTCCGCCTTGATGGTGGCGGCCGGCCGGTCGTCGTGCACCCAGGCGCATTGCTCCCGGATGTTGGCGATTTGGACGAGATACGGGTTGAGGTCGGCTTCCTCAGCCGCGGCGCGGAAGGTCGGCTCGTGCATCAGCGGGCTGCATGCTGCTACGACGACCCGATTGACGCCCTTCTCTTCGATGTCCTGCTTGATCAGGTCCTGCCCGGCGTTAGAGCACATGAACTGGTAGTCGCGCGCTACAACGACGTTGGGACGGGTGGCGGCTTCGTCACGGACCGCCTCGACATCGACGGTGGCGGCGATGTTGAAGCCACAGTGGCAAACGTAGACACCGACTCTGGGTTCTCCATTCTCAGCCATGTCAGCCCTCCCTCAACCCGGCGATGGTCAGCGGTTCTCCGCGCACCGGTGGCGCCTCCGCGGCGGGTGGAATCAGTGCGTGTTGCATGCCGACCTCCTCGGGAGTGCAACCGATGGCGAGGCCGATCAGCTGGGTGAAATAGAGGACGGGAAGCTGGTGTGACACTCCGTTGCCGCCCTTGGTCACGTTGATGAGATCCAGGTTGGACTGGCACAGTGGGCACACGGTGACAATGCAGTTGGCCTCGCGAGCAACGGCCCAGTCGACCAGATCCGTACTCAGCTCGGTGGCCACTTCGGGCATTGTTGCAACCAGCATTCCGCCGCAGCAGCGCACCTTGGGTGGGTAGTCGACCGGCCGGGCGCCGAGTGCGGTAAAGAGGTTCTCCATCGACATCGGCAGCTCGGGGTCTTCGTCGACAGCGCCGAAAGGCCGGACAATTTGGCACCCGTAGTAGCAGGCCGGTCGGAACTGGTCGAGGCTGTGGGTTTGCGCCTCGACTAGACGGGGGATCCCGATGTCGGTGAGCAGCACCTCGAGTGGATGTCGCACCTCGACCGACAGGTCGGCTTCGAGGCCACCGGCGGCCAGTGCCTCTTCGACCTGAACCCGCAACTCGGGGTCCCCCTGCATGCCTTCTCGAGTGTGTTTCAATGCGTAGTAGCAAGCGCTGCAGGGGGCGACGACGTCGTCGCCGGTTTTCTCGGCAAGCGCCAAGTTGCGCGCCGAGACGGCAAAGGCAACGGTCTTCTGGACGGACATGTACGCCGTCGCCCCACAGCAGTTCCAGTCCTCGAGCTCGGAGAGCTCCGAGCCGAGTTTCTTGAAGACGGCCCTCATCGACTTGTCGTATGCAATACCGGTGGCATGGAGGGAGCAGCCTGGGTAGTAGGTGTATCGAGTGTCCATGGCCTACCTCCCGATCGACTCGTAGCCGACAGCTGCAGTGACCTTCTCCCGGGCCACTTTCTCTTGGGGAAGATCGAAGGTCTCCGCCTTGGCGATGATCTTCTGCAGCTGCTCGATGTTCTTGATCTTGTCCGGGCGCAACTTGATGCGGCCGTGTCGCCAGAGGGCGTACCCGGCACGACGCTGAGCGAAGAGCCCGAGCGGTTTGGTCCTCAGGAAGTAACGGAGCAATAGGCCGACTTCGTAATTGCGTCCGTATCGCTTGACGTTCTTGGTGAAGGTCTCAGACATCACATGGACCGGGAACCGCTTGGGGAAGATGCCCTCCTCGATGGCGATCCGCTTCAGCGCATAGATGAGATCCGTGACCTGGATTTGAGCCGGACAGCGCAGCGTGCAGTGGTAGCACGAAGCGCACAGCCAGATGGTGCGGCTTTCGAGGAGTTCCTCGATGGCGCCAGCTCGAAACATGGCGATGACCTGTCGGGGGGTGATATCCATGGCGTGGCTGACCGGACAGGACGCGGTACAAGTGCCGCATTGGATGCATTGATTGAGTCGCCCCCCGCCGGGGATGCGGTCGATCTCCTCGAGGAACGCGGTTCGTAGTTCCTGTTCGGTCTTGGACAGCACGCCGGGTGCAATGGGTCCGGCCAGCGGGTCGAGCGTCTTCATGTTTCACTCCAGTCGAGGGGGGTGGATAGGTACTCGATCACTTCAGATGCGACCTTCTCGACCGCCGCGGCGACGGGCGGCGAGAGAGTCTCGGAAAAGATGTCGGGCGTCTCGGCCTCGATGCCCCAGATGGCGATGAAATCGGGCATCTCCCATCCCATCTCCCGCCCCAGCGCCATGGCCGTGGGGTAGCTGATGTCGTGGAATGAGTTGAGTCGAACCGAGCCGGCTAAGTCGGTTTCGTCGATATGGACGATGGTGCCGGGCCGGCGCTCTCCCGTAGCGAGGCAGTCGATGATGGCGGCGCGACGGCGACCCTTGAGGACATCGAGAAGCGCAAAGCCGGCCCACGGCAGCGCAATCACATCGACATCGGGCCTGGTGCCGATTTCGGTCTCCAGGTGCCGGGCTACCGCGATTCCGACGCCGTCGTCGGCGACGATGTCGTTGCCGAGACCCACGACGACGTCTGGGGCAGGGGCAGGGGAATCAGGATGAGGTGAAGTAAGGAACTCCTGGCCACTTTCACGGTGCTGAGCAAGTGGTCCCATGGCGGGTCCGATCAGACCGTGCGAGGAATCCGCAAAGCCAGCCGTGCGACCTGGGTGGCCGCCAGACAACCTCGAGCCTGGCGTTCTCCCCGCCTTTGCCTTACCGCTCCATACTATGTGAAAAGTTTCACGAGCGATAGGGCCCAAACCGTTCTTGCGTAAACCACGGCCGATATCGGCCGCCAGTTACGCAAGAACGGATGGGGGGCTACGTCTCCTTGCGGAGGCGGCGGGTCATTAGTTCGCGGACCACCTGCATTGGGTCTTTGTCCTCGTAGAGGGTCAGGTAGACCTGCTCGACGATGGGCATTTCTATGCCCGTGCGCTGCGCCAGTTCACGAACGGCAACCACGGTGCGGACGCCTTCGGCGACCTGGGCCATACCGTCGAGGACCTCGGTCAGCTTGCGTCCCTTGCCGATCTCTTGACCGACCATGCGGTTGCGGGACAGTCCCCCCGTGCACGTCAGCACCAGGTCGCCCATCCCCGAGAGTCCGGCGAAGGTCAACGGGTCGCCGCCGAGGGCAACTCCAAGGCGTGAGATCTCGGCCAGCCCGCGTGTGATCACCGCAGTGATGGTGTTGTGTCCGAATCGCAGCCCGTCGCAGATGCCGGCGGCAATCGCGATGACGTTCTTGAGCGCCCCGCCGAGCTCGACACTCACGATGTCCTCGGACGTGTACACACGAAATGTCTCGTTCGAGAACAGGGATTGCACCCGAGCCGCATGCTCACGCCGTCCGGCCGCAACAACTGCGGTCGGGTGGCCGGCTGCGACCTCTCGCGCAAACGAGGGTCCCGAGAGAGCCACCACACCTGTTTCGACCAACGTCGGCATCGTGTCACGCAATATGTCGACGGGGAGCTGGAGGGAGTCGACCTCGATGCCTTTGGAGACGGTCACCAACACCTCGCCGCCGGCTGCAGCCTCGTCCATGTCGCTGTAGACGGACCGAATGTGCTGGGTGGGCACTGCGTTGACCACGACGGCAGCCGCACCGAGCACGGTTCCCAGGTCTCCATCGGCGCGCAGCGACTCGGGGAGACGGACACCGGAGAGGAACACCGTGTTCTCTCGCTCGGTATTGATGCCGTCCACTACCTCGGGCTCGCGTGCCCATATCCGAGTGGGCACGCCCTTCTCGGCCAGCAGCTTGGCCAGGGCCGTGCCCCACGCTCCGGCACCAACAACTCCAACTGACGGCTGCTCGCCCATGGTGTGTTCCTCGAGTGCGCTCGAGGAGATTCAACCACGCCACATCACCGAGCTGCCACCTAGATTGCGCCCGCTGCAGGTTCCGAGGTTCGGCGCAGCGGGCTGCCTCGGCCTAGGGATGCTCCGAGCACTCGTTCGCTGCCATCAGGAAGACGCCCGACTTGCTGCCGCGTTACTCGTGAGCCACACCGTGAGAGCTGCGGCGTCCGCCAGGTGGCGGCCATCGATGTGATACGTACGCTCGTCTGCTGTGAAGATGAGGAACTCCGCCGCCGCTTCGTCCTGCAACACGACGATGCTTTCGATGTCCTCGAACGGCACAAGCAACGGCCACGAGAATCCGAGGGCAACACCAAGCCGCACCCCTGCGGCGTCGACGACCACGGCTCGAGACGCGGCTGCTATTCGCAGGATTGACCTAACTGCAACAAACAGCGTCAGAGGCAGAACCAGGATCCAGGCAAAGCCTGCATCGGCAAACGGCTCGGTGCGACCGAAGGCACTGGTCGCGCCTTCCCACGCGGCGAGCGACCCGACGGCTCCAAACACCAGGGCGATCCAGGAGTTGCGGGTCCTGAGACCGAATCGCTTAGCCGGGGTGAAGGCGGCGACCGCCGGCCGGCTTATCGTCGTGGACGAGCCAGCACCGCCGATGTTGAGCAAGGGACGCCGCTTTCCCAGCCGTCGCAACCTGAGAAGATCTCGGGCGTGGGGCTTGTCGCGTAGCTCGATCGCGGCAAAGAGCCCGTAGATCCCGAAGGAGGCAAGGGGCAGCGACACCAGAACACTTGTGGTTGGGGCCCATGCTGAATTCGCCTCGGTGATGGCGAATATGGCGACGATCGCACCCAGACCGAGAATGCCCAGAAGCAGCCGAATGAGAACCTCTGTCGGTTGTGAGGGCATGGCTCGACTCTCCTGCGTCAATCAGGTTCATCGGCGCCATCGTGGCGGCCCTGAATGACGGGTCAGTCCGGGTACCCGTCTGGATTCTGCGATTGCCAGCGCCACACATCGGCAACCATCTCGTCCAGCGAGCGGCGGGCGGTCCACCCCAGCACATCTGCTGCCTTGGAAGCATCCGCCCAGCTGGCGGGACCGTCACCGGGCCGCCTGCCAACGACCTCTGTCGGGATCGGCACGCCGGCGACGCGTTCGAACGCATCAACCAGCTCCCGCACCGAGATTCCGTTGCCGGTGCCGAGGTTGATGACGTCGTATCCGGGGTCGCTAGCGAGGTGCTCGACCGCGGCGACATGACCCTCTGCCAAATCGAGCACGTGGATGTAGTCGCGAATCCCGGTTCCATCCGGGGTGGGGTAGTCGTCACCGAAGATCTGCAGCACGGGACGACGCCCGACCGCAACCTGGGAGATAAACGGCATGAGGTTGGCCGGAACCCCCTGGGGGTCCTCGCCGATCAGGCCGGAAGGGTGCGCCCCGACTGGATTGAAGTAGCGCAGCGCAGTGGCATTCCACCGCCCATCCGCTTGGTGCAGATCTTGCAAGATCTCCTCGCACATCAGCTTGGTCCTGCCGTAGGGGTTGATGACCTCGGTGGGGGCGTCCTCCCGCAGCGGCAGATCGTCCGACATGCCGTAGACCGTGGCCGATGAGCTGTAGACGATGTTGCAAATGCTGTGGCGTTCCATGGCTTGCAGCAGCGCGACCGTGCCGCCGACGCCGTTCTTGAAGTAGAGGAGCGGACGTTCGATCGACTCACCAACGGCCTTGGGCGCAGCAAAATGGATCGCAGCGTCGAAGGTGCGCTCGCTCAGCACTTTCTCGAGGCCGACTTCGTCGGTCACATCCACCTCGAAGAAGTCCATGGCTGTGCCGGTGATGTCGCGGAGCCGGTCGAGTACTGCAGCTTTCGAGTTGGAGAAGTCGTCGAGCAGCGTGACCTGGTGACCCGCATCTATCAAGGCCACCGCCGTATGGCTCCCGATGTAGCCGGTTCCTCCGGTGAGCAGAATCTTCATCTCTATTCCTCCGAGCTGATAAACGGATCGACCGGCGAGTCGGAGAGAAGCTCGCGAGTTACCTCGAGGCCCCACGCGTCCAGCCCGGCGATTCGGTCGCTGCTGGCGCGCAACCCACCGTAGCGGCGAATGTGATCGGCCCACTCCTCGCGACGTTCGACGGCGGGTCGCGCAATGATGCAGTCAGGGTCGTTGACCCAGAACCGCCCGTGCTGGAACGCTCGGGCTCGTCCCGTCATCATGGCGGCAGAAACGGAGGGCTGACTCATATCGCCGTCCTTCGGACGGTACTGCGGCTCGGTGTCCGGGCTGATGCGCATCGCATCCACCAGTCCCACCGAGGGGAGGATCGGCGCTCCACACCCGAGGAAGTAGGAGTCGCCCATAGCCTCTCGCAGCTGTTGCATTCCCCGGCGATAGGCCGCGATCGGCGACATGTCCTCGTAGCGCGTGCCCGGCAGCGCGCCCGCGTGGACAAAGTCCATCTTGAAGAAGTCGTACCCCCACCCGTGCATCGTGGCAACCACTTCGGTGATCCACTCCATGGCATCCGGGTGGGTGGTGTCCAGCGCAAACAGGTCACGGTCCCAGTTGTGGCCGGCGTGTACCGGTTCATCGGGTCCGCCGAGCAACCACTCGGGGTGGTGTTGCGCCAGCTCCGATTCCGGAAAGACGAGGAAAGGGGCAAGCCAAATGCCGGCGCGGCGGCCGATAGCCTTGATCCGATTCGCGACCCCCTGCAATGACTCGAAACGGTCGGTGACCGTCAGCCAATCACCGTGGGCGCTCTGGTAACCATCGTCGAGTTGAATCACGTCGACCGGCAGATCGAGCCGCGCAACGGCGTCGATGTTCTCGATCATGTCGGACTCGGTGACCTTGGTGAAGTACTGGTACCAAGAGCACCAGATGGTCGGAGCTCGCCGTATCGCCGTTACGCCGGCCGCGGCGGCGAAGCCGTCTGCCCATCGGGCCAGAGCATTGCGGATGTCCCCGGGTCCCGAATCGATGGTGCGCTCGACGTCACCGTCGGCAGAGACGACCAAGCGGTTTCCGCTGATAGCGGCCTGGATGCTGGGCACCACTTCGCTCGCATCCGTCACCCCATAGATCCGGATCCCGGAGTCGTCGCCCGGATCGATTGCCAGCAACCCCTCGCCCCAGTAGACGTCGGAGCCCGGCGCAGTCTCAGGTCGGTAGCAAAGGAGCCGATTGCGCTCGGTCACCGGTCTGTGGGCGGGCTCACCGATACGGTAGGTGGTCGTTGGACTCCACGACTGCCAGCCGTGTTCGTAGACCAAGGCACTTGACCGGATGATCGGTAGCTCGTCTATCGCCCGCAACGATCCTCCCGTGGTTCTGGACGGCGACTCTTCGCCAGACTCATTGGCTGTGCGGGATGGGGAATCCCAATCAGAAACCCTAATCGAAAGCGATCGAAGCCCGAAAACGTAAGGATTTGACGTAACTCGCAGCTATTCGTAAGGTAGCGGGTTATGGAGGAAGGTATGCCGGCCGAACTGAGGCGGGATCGCATGCTCTCTCTCGTACGCGAGCGCGAGTTCATGCGGGTCTCAGATCTCAGCAGGATCTTTGGCATCTCCGAGGTAACGGTTCGCGCCGACCTGGCGTCTCTTGCCGATCAGAGCCTCGTCCAACGTGTTCATGGGGGAGCCATCGTCCGTGATGCACAACCGGCCGTCGAGCGGACCTTCGAAGAAGCGCTCGACGAGTACGCCGCAGAGAAGGCCGGGATCGGCCGATATGCGGCCGGGCTGATTCGCTCCGGAGAGACGGCCGTTCTCGATGTAGGGACCACAACCACCGCGTTGGCCAAGGCACTCGTGGCTCGAGATGACCTGACGGACGTCACGGTCTTCACCACGAGTTTGACCAACGCCCTCGAACTGGAACTAGCCATACCGCGGATCTCGGTCGTTCTGACCGGGGGGACGTTGCGGCCCAAGCAGCACTCGCTGGTTGACCCAATGGCCAGCTACTTCTTCGAGAAAGTGAACGTCTCTGTCGCCTTCCTCGGATGCAACGGTGTGCATCAGAACTATGGCATCACCAACGTAAATCTGCCTGAAGCCGAGATAAAGCGGAAGATGGTCGCGGCTGCGCAACGCACCGTGGTCGTCGCCGACGGCTCCAAGCTTGGAAACATCAGCGTGGCAAAAATCGCTGATCTGTCAGACATCGACCAGCTCATTACCGGACCGTCCGCACCACCTGGAGTGGTGGAGGAACTGGTGAGTAAGGGGCTGGCCGTAGAGATTGCAGAGCCCGACCCTCGGGCTTGACCCGGAGTCCAACTCCGAAAGCAATGGAGGAAATAGATGAAGAAGAAGCTGGTACTGCTGTTTGCGGTCCTAGCGCTCGTAGCTGCCGCATGCGGCGGAGACGATGACGCAACCGACGACAGCCCTGCTACCACCGCGGCACCTGCCGCCACTGAGGCTCCAGCCACAACCGATGCGGCTCCCGCCGGTGACAGTGATGTGACGCTGCGATGGCGTACCCGCCCGGACAACGATCAAGAAGCCGGCGTTTATCGCAGCGTTTCGGAATCGCTGTCAGGAACATTCGGCGCCACCCTCGAGTACGAGGCCGGTGGAACCGAGACCGAGGGCTATCAGCAGGCCTTGCTGACCCAGCTCTCCGGCGGAACTGCTCCAGACGTGTTCTGGATCCCTGGCGCCGAGATCGCAAACTTCGCAAGCCGCGGCGTGATTCTCAACGCCCGCGAGCTCGCAGATGCAGCCGGCCACAATGATGCCGACTTCTATCCCGGCCCAATGACAGAGCTGACCACCGACCCGGCGACAGGTGCCCAGGATGCCGCCAACTACCTGTGGGGTCTTCCCCGCGACGTTTCGGCTTTTGGTCTCTACCTGAACCTCGACCTCATTGCTGAGGCAGGCGCCGAGGATCCCCGCGACCTGGCAGCGGCCGGTGAGTGGGACTGGGATGCATTCCGTCGTGTTTCTGAGGACCTCGCGGCCCTCGGCGGCGACGTGTCCCCGTACGGTCAGAGCTCCTGGTGGGGCCCGATCGGCTACTGGATGAACGCAGCCGGTGGTGGCTTCTACAACGATGCCAAGGATCAGTGCACGCTTGACTCAACTGAGTCGATTGCTGGTCTCCAGTTCGTTACCGACTTCTATGCGGATGGTCTGGCGCTCACCTTTGGTGAGGACCCCGAGCCTGTCTTCAAGGCCGGCAATGTGGGTATGTTCCAGAATGGTCGCTGGGCAACGCCCGGTATCCGTGAGGTCACCTTCAACTGGGATGTCGTGAAGCTGCCCGACGGCCCGGCCGGTCCATCGAACTGGCTGTTCTGGGGCGCTTATGTCATCAACGCCAACACCGAGCATCCTGAGGAAGCTTGGGCCCTCGTGCAGGCGCTCACCAGCGCAGAGGTGCAGGGTCAGGTCGCCGAACTCGGCGCCAACATCCCGAGCCGCGTCAGCCAGGCTGCACTCGATGCATTCCTGACTTTCACTCCTCCGGAGAACAACCAGGCGTTCCTCGACGGTCTCAGTGAAGGGCCGACAACCGAGGCTCCCGACTGGTTGGGTGACTGGCCCAGCTATAGCTCGGGGCTCACCACCGAGGTTGGAGCGGTTATCAGCGGCGCCCGCAGCGTCGACGATTTCCAGGCCAACATCTGTGCAGAACTCGGAGAGTTCGTCAATCCGTAACTAACGCTGACTTGGGGCCGAGCAAACGCTCGGCCCCAAGTCCTCTATCAGTCTTATCGGAGCTAGGGAGGAGCAATGGCCGACAGGCCTGAGACTATTAGCGCATCGGGTTCGAGTCCCCCACCGATCAAAGAGAGAGGTGCGGCCCCCCAATGGCTCATGCCTGTCATTGCCTGGCAGGCGGTGCTTGGTGTAGCAGCGTTGCTCGGGGCTGTGCTTGTTGCTGCGGGGACCCTCTGGGATCTCTCCGGCCTCGCCAAATGGATCGTTGCAGCGCTGCTTCTCGTGATTGCATTCGCTGCCGCCCTTGGGGTAAGGGATCTGCTTGCAGGCAAACACCGCGGTCGGGCGATTGGGATCATCCTCAACTATCTGGTTGTGGTTGTCTCTGGTTTTGCGGCCCTGCAAAACATGGGCGTCTTCAGAGGGCTCGACGCCCTCGGCGACAACTTCTTCAACGTTGCCTGGGTGCTCGTGATCGTTGCCGTCGGGTGGGTGCTTGCCACCCAGGCGGAGCGTTTTGGCGGTCTGGAAAGCAAAGTCCGTCTTGCTGGTCGGGTCGTGGCAGGGGTCGGGGTGGCGTGGATTCTGCTCGGTGTCGGGTTGCTCCCCGGTCTGCTCGAGTTTGTCGTCCGACTGGTCGAGCTCGATGTGTTGGTGCCGATGCTGGTTGCGGTCGCTGCAGGAGTCGCCTTCTGGCTACTGCGCAAGGACGAGGCGGGCTTCTACTTCAAGACGAGCCGTGATCAAGCCGAAGCGTTGGACGGTTTCCTGTTTGCCTCCCCAAATGTCATCGGCTTCCTGGCGTTCTTTGCCGGCCCACTGCTGTTCTCGCTCTATGTGAGCTTCACATCGTGGGACGGCCTCACCGAACTCCAATGGGTGGGTGTCGACAACTACGCCAGGATCTTTGGTCTCCAATTCACGAGTATCGACACCGGGCAGCTTGCGGCGGACGTCCTCAAGGATGGCTACACCGAGCTGATGAGGGTGGGCGACTTCATCATCGGTGCGCGCGACCGCCTCTTCTGGGTTGGACTGCGCAACATCGTGGTCTTTGGGCTATTCGCAGTACCGCTGGCAGTGATGCCGGCATTGGCCCTGGCTGCTCTGCTCAACCAGAAGCTTCCCGGAGTCAAGTTCTTCCGGGCGGTGTACTTCATTCCCAGTGTGGCCGGCGTCGTCGGCATCGCGCTCATCTGGAAGCAGCTCTACAACGCGACGGTCGGTTTCATCAACTACGGAATTGTCAGGCTCTGGGATCTGATCAACCTGCTGCCCGGCGCTGACTTTGAACCGCCACAACCGGAATGGTTGTCGAACAGTCGTGTTGCCTTGTTCTCGGTCGTCATTGTGTTTGCGTGGCAGACCATTGGGTTCAACACGGTGCTTTATCTGGCCGGGATGCAAGGCATCGACAGCTCCCTCTACGAGGCGGCTTCGATCGACGGTGCCGGAAAGTGGCAGACATTCCGCAAGATCACGATCCCGATGCTGCGGCCGACAACTCTGTTCGTCGTTGCGACAACGACGATTCTTGCTCTACAGCTGTTCAACGAGCCATACATTCTCTTTCAACCGCAGCAGCAGCCATCGGGGCCCAACAACGCAACGCTGACTCCGGTCGTGCAGCTCTACCAAGAGGGTTTCCAGCGCTTCAACCAAGGCTTCGCCTCGGCACTGGCCTGGGTGCTCTTCGCAATCATCTTTGCGATCACGATCTTCTACTTCCGTAGACAGAGCGAGGACGAGGTGGGCGCATGACGACTACAGCGAAACAATCGCGCAAGGCGAAGAGGGCATCGAAAGGCACCCAAGGCGAGGTCATGTCGACCTGGACCAAGGTCGTGATCTACGGCGTGCTTTCCGTCTTCGCCGCAATGATGTTGTTCCCGTTCATATTCATGTTTGGGACTTCGCTGAAGACGGCGGCCGACAGTTTCAGTTTCCCGCCTCGAGTTCTGCCGCGCGACCAGCTGACGACCACATTCCAGGGCGAGGAGGTGCCGCTGTTTGTTGTCTCGATCGACGGTGAGAAGCGCGATGCCGCCCTCGTTGAAGAAGGAATCCGGTCCGGGCTGTTTGCACTGTCCGACGATCCGGAGGACACAATCGCCTGGCCGCTCGACCTAGTTGAGGCAACGGGCAGCACGGTCGACTACGAGATCGAAGGAGAGGTGGAGACCCTCGAGGTGTTCCGGGTGCCGGTCGACGGCGAGATCCGAGAACTGCCCAAGATCCGCAACACGTCGGTCGGGCGGTTCATCGATGTCGAGGACGGCGTTTCCGAGGCGTTTGGCGTGGTCCGGACCACCGAGAAAGCCGAGGAGATATCCGCCAACTGGAGCAACTACAGCGAAGTGCTCGATATCCGGAGCTTTGACCGCAGCATTACCAACACGATCATGGTCACCATCCTCGTGGTTGTCGGGCAGCTCTTCACCTCGATCATGGGTGGCTACGCGTTCTCCCGGCTCCGCTGGCCGGGGCGCGACAAGCTGTTTGTTGCCTATCTCGGTTCGATCATGATCCCGTTCGTCGTGCTGATCATTCCGCTGTTCCAGATCATGGTGCAACTCGGGTGGAACAACACGATCGGGTCGCTGGTGTGGCCGTTCTTCTACACCGCATATGGCACGTTCCTGATGCGGCAGTTCTTCCTCTCGATTCCCACGGAACTCGAGGAAGCTGCGGTTGTCGACGGCGCCAGGCGGTGGAAGATCCTATGGCGGATCTTCGTGCCGTTGAGCTGGCCTGGTATCGCCACGTTGGCCACTTTCTCGTTCCTTTATGCGTGGAACTCGTTCATTTGGCCCCTCGTCAGCATCGACGTTGGCAACGAGGACAGCAGTGTTCTGACGATCGCCCTGAGCACGCTCGGCGGGCAGGGGGCCGACGCTCCGCAGCTCATCTTTGCCGGAGTGACGCTGGCGATGCTGGTGCCGATGATCGTGTTCGTGGCCGCCCAGCGGTACTTCGTGGAAAACGTGGCTTCGAGCGGATTGAAATGATCGAGGCTGCCCCGGTGGAGATGAAGGTGCCACACCGGCGCCGGAACGCACTGACCGGAGAGTGGGTGTTGGTTTCCGCCGGGCGAACCAGCCGTCCCTGGCAGGGGAGTACCGAGGCCCCGGCGGCCGAGGTACGGCCTCAGTACGACGCAACCTGTTACCTGTGCCCGGGCAATGTCCGGGCTACAGGTGACGCGAACCCGTCGTATGAGAGCACGTTCGTCTTCACCAACGACTTCGCTGCTCTGCAGCCGGACGTAGCTCCGGAGTCAGTAGCGGACGGGCTCCTACAGGCCGAGAGCGAGCCCGGCACTTGCCGGGTCATCTGCTACTCGCCCCGCCACGACCTGGACCTGGCTTCGATGACCCCACCAGACATTCGTCGGGTTGTCGACCTCTGGTCCGATCAGGTCGCCGACCTGGCGCAGACCAACAAATGGGTTCAGGTGTTCGAGAACCGCGGCGCAACGATGGGTGCTTCCAACCCTCATCCTCACGGGCAGATCTGGGCAGGCGCCGCCCTGCCCAACGAGCCGCTGAAGGAGGACCGGGAGCAGCGTCGGTACTTCGAGGAGAACGGATCGCTGCTGCTGCTCGACTATGTGGAGCAGGAGTCCGGCGGCACTCGTGTTGTCGCCTCGACCGAGTCCTGGATGGCCCTTGTCCCGTTTTGGGCGGTGTGGCCGTTCGAGATGCTCGTCGTACCCAAGCGACCGGTCCGGTGGTTGCCCGACCTCGATGACGGTGAACGTGATGACCTTGCCGCACTGCTCGCCGACGTCCTCGGTCGCTACGACCGGGTCTTCGACTACCCGTTCCCGTATTCGATGGGTTGGCACGGGGCTCCTTCGCCGGTGGAAGACCATCCGCACTGGCAGCTGCACGCCCACTTCTATCCACCACTGTTGCGATCAGCGACTGTGCGCAAGCACATGGTCGGCTACGAGCTGCTTGCAGAGGTGCAGAGAGATGTCACTGCAGAGAGCGTCGCCGCCCGACTGCGGGAACTGGCCGAAGCCACAGTTGACGGATGAGCATTGCCCAGTCGTTCTCGGACGGTTTCGTCTGGGGTGCCGCTACTGCGGCCTTCCAGATCGAAGGTGCGCTGGACGCCGATGGCCGGGGTGAGAGCATCTGGGACAGGTTCTCGCGTACGCCGGGCAACATCCGAAACGGCGACAGCGCCGCAATAGCTTGTGACCACTACAACCTGTGGCAAAAAGACGTCGCCATCATGAAGGAGATCGGCCTCAACGGGTATCGGTTCTCCATCTCGTGGCCCCGCGTGTTTCCAAGTGGAACCGGGAAGATGAACCCGGCGGGACTCGGCTTCTATGACCGGCTGGTCGATGCCTTGCTCGAGGCCGGGATCACGCCTTTCCCAACTCTCTACCACTGGGATCTGCCCCAAGGCCTGGAGGACGCCGGCGGCTGGCCACGCCGGTCGACGGCGTACGCGTTTGCCGACTACGCCGGCGCCGTGGTTGAGCATCTCGGTGACCGGGTGAAACACTGGGTCACGATCAACGAACCGTGGTGCGTTGTGGAGCTCGGCTATCGGTTCGGTGAGCACGCACCCGGCCGCCGCGATGCCTCCGCCGCTCTCGATGCGGCCCACCACGTGATGCTCGCTCATGGACTCGGGATGCAGGCGGCTAAGGCCGCAGCTTCCGGTGTCGCCGTCGGCATTGCCAAGAACGTCGACGTCAAGACTCCTCGTTCCACCCATCCAGCCGACATCCGGGTCGCAGCGCTGGAGGACGCATTCAGAAACCGCTGGTACCTCGACCCGGTCTTCCGCGGTGAGTATCCGCATGACGGTGTGGTCGCTCGCAACTGGGATCAGGCTTGTGTGTTGCCGGGAGACCTCGACGCCATCTCGGCACCAATGGATTTCGTAGGCTTCAACTACTACAGCCGCACGGTCGTACAGGACAACTCCGTAAGCGACGCCGAGCGGCCCCGGCCCCTTGTCGAAGCCGATCTCCCGCGTACCACTATGGGGTGGGAGGTCTACCCCGACGGACTGCGGGATCTGTTGGTGCGCTTCAACGGCGACTACCAACTCCCGCCGGTTTATGTGACTGAGAACGGAGTCGCATTCCCCGACCAGCTCGTCGACGGTGCAGTCCACGATGAGAACCGTCGTGTCTACCTCGAACAGCACTTCGCAGCTGCCGCGGAGGCTCATGCGGCAGGGGTTCCGTTGCGCGGCTACTTCATCTGGACACTGATGGACAACTTCGAGTGGGCCATGGGGTACACGCCGCGGTTCGGCCTGGTGTGGACCGACTTCGACACCCAGGAACGGATACTCAAAGACAGCGCCCGATGGTTGGGTGAAGAGATCTCACGTGGATAGGGAAACGATGCCGTTTTCCCCGGGAGCTGGCGCGGTTGCCGGCTGTGTAGGGTGCCCACTACACGACCCGACCGACGAGGATGAGGCGATCATCCCGGTTGAGGCATCGACATGACCAAAGCCGCCAATCTGTTCAGATCGATCTTCGGCGCAGAGGCCGATGGGGTGTGGGCTGCCCCCGGCCGGGTCAACCTCATTGGGGAGCACACCGACTACAACGACGGCCTGGTCTTGCCGTTCGCCCTTGCCGAACGCACCGAGGTTGCGATCCGGCTCCGCACCGATGGAGTGATCCGTATGAGTTCGGCGCTGGCGCCCAGCAACGTGGTCGGCATACCCGTCAAGGAGCTGGCTCCGGGGTGGCCGGCGGGATGGGGGTCGTATGTCGCCGGCGTACCCTGGGCACTCGAGAGCAACGTTGGATTCGACGTTGCGATCGACAGCTCGGTGCCGGTCGGGGCCGGCCTTTCCTCCTCGGCAGCACTGATTTGCGCGGTGGGTCTCGGAATCAACGATCTGCTGAGTCTGGGCTACTCGCGACGCGAGTTGGCTCGCCGCACCCGCCGCACCGAGAACGAATACGTCGGGGCCCCTACGGGTGGCATGGACCAGATTGCATCGCTGCTGTGTATCGAGGGCCATGCGCTGCTGTACGACGTTCGGGAGGACTCGACC
>JASJEG010000204.1 GCA_030064765.1 Acidimicrobiia bacterium
ATTGGAATGGCCGTCGCCCAGATCTTCTACGGTCCGTTGGCCGACCGGTTCGGCAGAAAGCCGGTGCTGTATGTCGGGTTTGCGATTTATGGCCTCGGGGCGCTCGGGGCGCTGCTTGCCCCCACACTCGAGCTGGTGCTCGTCAGTCGATTCGTCTGGGGCATCGGGGCGGCGGCTCCTCGAGTTGTGGCCGTCTCCATCGTGCGGGACACCTATGCCGGCGATGAAATGGCCAAAGCGATGTCGTTCATCATGGCCGTGTTCATCATGGTGCCCGTCCTGGCGCCAACCGTCGGTGCGGGGTTGTTACTCGTCTTCCCATGGCAATCGGTATTTGCCGCCGGTGTCGTCTTCGTATTGATCGTCGCGGTCTGGGCACGAGTGTTACCCGAAACGCTCGACCCGGCCGATCGGCTCCCCATCGATCGACGGGCCATCACCACCGCTACCAAAGAAGTGCTGACCAACCGCCAAACATTCGGCTACATGATGGCAATGACGATGACCTTCGGAGTCTTCAGCTCCTATCTGGCTAGCTCAGAGCTCATCTTTGGGGAGATCTATGGAAAGCCAGACCAATTCCCGCTCATCTTCGGCGCGCTGGCGGCAACCATGGGTGTGGCGATTCTGACGAACGCATCCCTCGTCGAGCGTATCGGTGCCAAGCGGATGGTCCACATGGTCCTGGCATCATATGTCGCGGCAGCCCTGGGATTCTGGGCCGTCACTGCCGCAGCCGGGGGTCTGCCTGATTTCCCGATCTTCATGATCGGGATGATGGCGATGCTTTCCCTCCACGCCCTCCTCATACCGAACTTCAACTCGATTGCCATGCTCCCGATGGGGCACATCGCCGGGACGGCGTCGGCGGTCATTGGAACGATCTCGCTGGCAGGTGGAGCGTTCCTCGGCTCGTTGATCGACCGCCAATTCGACGACACAGTCAGCCCGCTCGTCGTGGCCTTCGTGTTGTTTGGTCTGCTGGCCCAGGGGTTCATTGCGTGGGCCGACAAGGGGAAGCTGTTCGGCGCGACCGAGTCGCCGTCGCCGCTACCAAGAGTGATCGAACCACGCATCCGATGAAGTCCGGACGCGCCTTCGATCTGCTGAGATCGATCGAGCTGCCCAGCGAGGACTTCGCCGTGTTCGGGAGCGGGCCGCTGCTGATCCGGGGAATCATCGACGACGCTGCCGACCTCGACGTCATCGCCCGCGGTGACGCCTGGACTCACGCCGCCACGCATGGCGAGATGGTTGACCTGCCCGCACACGGCGTCTCGGTTGCGAGCTTCTTCGGAGGCGCCGTTACCGTCGGCAACCGCTGGGCCATCGGCGACGTATCGGTCGATCAGCTGATCGACTCCGCCGAAATAATTGACGGGCTGCCCTTTGTGGCTCTGGAACATGTGCGTGCCTACAAGCTGATCGCCGACCGGTCCAAGGATCGAAAGCACCTCGAACTGCTCGACCGCTGGCTGGCAGAACACCATCGGGATATGGGCAACTAGCCTGAGAGGAGCAACCACGAGAGAAGGGTCCCGCTATGGCCACACCGCATATCTCCGCCGAGCCTGGGGATTTCGCCGACACCGTCTTGCTGCCGGGTGATCCTTTGCGGGCCCAATACATCGCCGAGAACTTCCTCGACGATGCCACGCTTGTGACTTCGGTCCGCAACATCCTCGGGTACACGGGCACCTACAAGGGCGAACGAGTATCGGTGATGGGAACCGGTATGGGAGTCCCGTCGGCCAGCATCTACGGGACCGAGCTCATCAACGAATACGAGGTCAAGAAGCTGATTCGCATCGGCAGCTGCGGTGCGATGTCCTACGACCTAGAACTGCGAGATGTTGTCATTGCTATGGGGGCTTGCACTGACTCCAACGTGAACCGAGCCCGCTACGGCGGCTACGACTTTGCAGCAATCGCTGATTACGAGCTGCTGCGGGCGGCCGTTGACTCAGCCAAGGCCCACGGCAAGAAGGTCCACGTCGGCAACATCTATACCGCAGACCTCTTCTACCACCCCGACAATGAAGACCGGATTGCCTTGAATCAACGTATGGGAGTGCTGGCGGTGGAGATGGAAGCCGCCGGCCTCTATGGCTTGGCCGCCGAGTACGGCGCCCGCGCCCTAGCCCTGATGACCGTTAGTGATCACGTTCTCACCCACGAGGCCACCAGCGCTGAGGATCGCCAGACAACCTTCAACGAAATGGTGGAGATTGCGCTGGAGACGGCTCGGGCCGTCGACTAGCCACCGGCTTTACAAAATGTAAAAACTAGCGGTTTGTCGCTAGCATTTCTCGTATGACAACGTATGACAAACCCCTCGAGTGGGCGAAGAACCCACGCGCCAGAACCATTGCCAGCAGCGACGCCGTCAACACCGTCTTCCCTCCCGGCGTCTTCGAAGAAGCACGCCGCTTCCACCGGCAGATCCCCGGCTACCGACCCAGTCCGCTCCGCAACCTCTCCCACCTGGCTTCGATGCTCGGGGTGGACAGCGTTTGGGTGAAGGACGAATCGGTCCGCCTCAACCTGAACTCTTTCAAGGTCCTCGGCGGATCGTTTGCCATCTACCGCTTCATCAAGTCGAAGCTAGGTCTCGAAGGCGAGGACCTCTCTTATGACGAGTTGGTGAGCGAGGCAACCAAGGCCAAGATTGGGGACATCACATTCGCCACCGCCACCGACGGCAACCACGGCCGCGGGGTGGCGTGGGGGGCTTCCAAGCTCAACTGCAATGCAGTGATCTACGTTCACAAGGACACTTCGGTCGCCCGTATCAAGGCCATCGAAAGCTATGGCGCCGATGTGAGGGTGATCGACGGCACCTACGACGACGCAGTCCGCCAAGCCAGCGTCGACGCTGCAGCTAACGGCTGGCAGGTGATCTCCGACACGTCGTGGGAGGGCTACACAGACATTCCGAGCTGGGTGATGCAGGGCTACACAACGATGCTGTCGGAGACACAGGAACAACTGGCCGGTACCGGCATCGTCAAGCCGACCCACGTCTTCGTGCAAGCCGGGGTCGGGGCACTGGCCGCGGCAACGATCGGCTTCTACAGCAGCCGGTTCGGCGCAGACCGGCCCACAACCGTCGTCGTCGAGCCCGCCGAAGCGCAGTGCCTCCTGCACTCAGCGCGGATCGGGGACGGCAAGCCCCATGACGTCGCGGGTGATCTGCAAACGATCATGGCCGGTCTCGCCTGCGGTGAGCCAAGCCCGATCGCCTGGGACGTATTGTGGGATACCGTCGATGCGTTCGTCGCGTGCCCCGACTACGTCGCCGCCAAGGGCATGCGGGTCTACGGGGTACCGCTGGCCGGCGATCACTTCATCGTCTCCGGCGAATCAGGAGCAGTCACCCTCGGTGCGTTGATGTTCATTGCGGAGTACCCCGAGTACGCCGACCTCAAGGAGTACATAGGTCTTGGCCCCGATTCGCAGGTACTGCTGATCAATTCCGAGGGCAACACCGATCCCGAGTACTTCCGTCGCGTCGTCTGGGAGGGAGCCAACTCAGTGCCGCGGGAGTACCGCTGGGCACCGCACCCGGTCGGGACCAGCTAGGCGCCGGGTGCTAGAAGAGAGATAGATGGAAGCGCTGGCACTCGTACTCTTCCTCACATTGCTCGTTTCAATAGTGTGGACCCACTTCTGGGGAGCACCGTGGTTGCCAACGTCACGGGCGGTCGTGCACAACATGCTGACTCTCGCCGACGTGACCCCGGCCGATACTGTGTACGACCTTGGATGTGGCGATGGCCGAGTGATCGTTACTGCGGCCAGGCGCTTTGGTGCGCAGGCAGTCGGGATCGAGATCGATCCGCTGCGCTACCTCTGGTGCCAGCTGCTCATCACCGTGCTGGGGTTGCGCAAGCGTGTCCGCATCACCTTCGGCGACTTCTTCAGCCAGGACCTGAGCGATGCGGACGTTGTCACGTGCTACCTGCTGCACGACACCAACCAGAAGCTCGCAGTGAAGCTCCTCAGCGAACTGCGCCCCGGCGCTCGCGTTGCCTCCAACACGTTCACATTCGTCGGAATCGACCCGGTTCGGGAGCACGGTCAGGCACGGGTGTATGTGTTCCACCCCGAACCGGAGTCACCAACGGCCTGAGGCTTGCCTTCACAGGCGATTTCATTGCGCGGCCCCGGGTTTCTGTTGCGCGGAGACCCGAAGGCGATTCTATCGCCCTTGACAACGACTGAACGTTCATTCATAATGAACGAACATTCAGTCATAGAAGGAGAATAAAGATGGCTTGGAGCACCGCAGACATCCCCAACCTCAACGGCAAGGTTGCCGTCGTCACCGGAGCCAACGGCGGGCTCGGACTGGAGTCGACAAAGGCACTTGCCGCCGCCGGAGCCCATGTCGTGATGGCCGCCCGCAACCAGGAGAAGGCCGGCAAGGCTCGTGACGAGATCCTGGCCGCCCACCCCGATGCCTCGCTCGAAATCATCGAGCTCGACCTGGGCTCGTTCGAGAACACCAAGACGGCTGCGGCGAAGATCGCGGCCAACCATCCTCGAATCGACATCCTCATCAACAATGCAGGGCTGATGGCGATGCCGGAAAGACGTACTGCCGACGGCTACGAGATGCAGTTTGGAGTGAACCACCTCGGGCACTGGCTCTTCACCGCCGGCCTGCTCAAGCCGATCCTCGCTGCCGACGCCGCCCGAGTGGTGACGGTCACCAGCACCGCCCACCTCACCGGACGCATGGTTGACCCCGACAACGTCAACATGGAAGGCAACTACTCGGCTTGGGGTGCCTACGGCCGGGCCAAGTTGGCCAACTTCCACTTTGCGATCGGGTTGCAGCGTGAGTTCGAGAAGCGCGGAGCGAAGGCCCAGAGCCTCGTGGCGCACCCGGGCCTATCTCACACCAACCTGCAGGTGCACACGGTGGAGCAGGGTGGCGGTGGCCGGTCGGCACCGTTCTGGGCTTGGATGGCCAGGAACACCGGCATGCCAGCGGATAGGGGCGCACTCCCCCAGCTGCGGGCGGCAACGGATCCCAATGCCAAAGGCGGCGAGTTCTACGGTCCCCGGTGGGGTAACAACGGAGCCCCAGTTCGCAAACCGATCCTCCGTCGGGACATCAACGAGGGCATCGAACGGCTGTGGTTGGTATCGGAACGTGAGACCGGTGTCACGCTCGACTTCGACGCAGCAGTGGAGCAAACATGACACCCGCGGTTGATCGTCCCGCGGCCATCCGCAGAGCGCTACGCAACCTCGTCGCCGAACGGGGCTTCCACGGAGCCTCGATGGGCGCCGTCGCCAAGCAGGCGAACGTCGCCACCGGCACGGCCTACGTGCATTATGAGTCAAAGGAAGAACTCGTCTACGCCACCTACCTGGAGATCAAGGCGGGGTTGAGCACAGCGGTCATGGCCGATTACGACGAAACCGCGACCCCGTTTGAAGCTTGGCGGCACATTCTCACGATGGCCTACAACTACCTGGCAGAGGAACCGGAGCGGGCCCGGTTCCTCACCCAGCTCGAAGAGTCTCCCTACTACGAGGAGGCACACTCGAGGCTGATGGCGCTGGGTGACCCGCTGTACGACGCGGCCAAGGCGGAGGAGATGGTCGAGCTATTGGTCCCGCTACCGACTGAGGTCATCTACGCCCTTTCCTTCGGGGTTGCGGTCCGGCTCATTGCCGCCGGTGTCCAACTCAAGCCGGAGGAAGTCGAGATGCTCGTCGACGCCACTTGGAGAGCGGT
>JASJEG010000035.1 GCA_030064765.1 Acidimicrobiia bacterium
GTGTCGAGGGTCTCGTCGATTGGAAGGGTCGTGCTGATCGGCACGTTGAGGGTGCGGTCGAGCACCACTTGCGCGCTGACGGGCACCGTCTCGTTGATGGTGACGTCAAACCGGATCTGCGACGTCCGGAACGAGTCGATGCCGGTGACGGCCTCACCGAGGGCTGAGTCGAGGGTGGGACCGAGGCCGCTCAACTGCTCTTGGAACGCCGTCAGCTGGGCGCCATAGAGAGCAGCACCGCCCTCTACCCGCGCCATGTCGTCGACGAGCTGGGCGCGCTCACTTTGCGCCACTTCGAGATCTGAAGACAGCGAAGACACCTGGGTTGCCAGGTAGATGGTTCCCAAGAGCAGCGCAACCAGGAGCACACCGGCTGCTACCACAAGGGTGGTGAGATTGCGGACTATGAACTGTTTCATGGGCACCCCCTTGGCTGCCGATTCTGTGTTTGTGAAGTCTTTGTGCTCCTGATGCGGCGAGCGGCGAATCCACCACGCCACAATCCATGCGACGACGAGGACGAATCCGGCGGCGACAAACGTCTCGGCCATTGCCGCGGCCGTAAGGTCGGCCGACGCCTCGGCGACCCGATCTGCGTAGTCGGGATCGCTCAGCGAAGGGAGGTCCAGCTCGGTGCGCAGCTGATTGAAGCGATGGAGTCCCCAGGCAGTTAGTCCGGAAAGACCCACCGATAGACCCATCAAGCGCAGCACCATCACCAAGCTGGCTGCCGTCCCCCGCCGGTTCGCCGGCGCAGAATCCACCACTGCAGCGGTGGTCGGGGCCATGACCAAGCCAAAACCCACGCCTAGAAGTCCCAGCTCGGCGCCCATCAGCCAGAAGCTCGTGTCGGCGTTCCAGCCATATCCCATCAGGAAGAATGCGGCCGACGCCAGGGCCAACCCAATCAAAACCGGGGGCCGGTACCAGCGACTCTCGGTGACTCGGCCCCCTACGTAGGACGCAATGGACATCGATGCGGTAAGGGCACTCAGCACCCAACCTGTAGTCACCGCGGCCTGCTCCAGATTCAGCTCGACAACGTTGATGAACAGAGGAACGTTCACCATCGCAATCGCCAGCGTGGCGCCAACCAGGAAGTTGACGCCGACTGCCGCGCGCAGGTTGTGGCCCCCGAACAGGCCGGGGTCGATCAATGGATCCGGCACCTTCCGCTGCCACCAAACGAATCCCAAGCCCGTAACGAGGGCCACCGGGTACAGCCATGCAAGTGCCGCCCGGCTACCGCCGGTGAGTTGCTCTAGCCCGGTAACGCTCTGAATCTCGGCCGGTCCCAGCAAGGCCAGGTTGAGCGTCACCAGCGCCACCGTGAGGAGTCCGGCACCAAGCCAGTCGATGCGGGCTCTGCGCTCTCGTTCGGACGCATCGTCGAGCACGTACCAGGCAGCGATTATGCCGATGATCGCCAGCGGGATGTTGAAGTAGAACTGCCATCGCCAGGCGAGGAAGCGGATGATCAGCGCCCCGTAGAGCGGTCCCCACACCCATCCCAAGGTGTCGACCGCTGCAAGCACTCCCAGGGCTCGCGCTCGCTTCCGCGCTTCATAGGCATCGCTCACCGCCGCCATCCCGATGGGGACCAGAGCGCCGCCGCCGATCGCGGTCATGGCCCGGCCCACCAGGAACGGCCCCAAGGTGTTGGTCATCGGGATGATGATGGATCCGATGAGGAAGATCGTGAGCGCGGCGATGTAGACCCGCCGCCTGCCCCACACATCGCTGAGTCTGCCCATGAAAGGCATTACGGACACGTAGGCGATGAGGTAGACGTTGACGATCCAGGCGGCATCGTCGATGCCGTCGGGCAGCACGATCCCGAGATCGTTGATGATCGGCCGCAGCATCGTGGTGACGACGGTCAGGTCGTCGGCGGCGATGAAGATGCCAAACGCAACAACGACGAGGACTGCCCTCGGGGATACTTCCTGCCGGTTCTGCTGCAAACTCAAATCTCGATGTCGGGTGGGTTGATCTCGACCGGTTCGCCGAACTCCGTGAACTCGATGTACCAATCACTGGTTTGACCCTCGTAGACCGTGGAGAGTTCTGCCTCCCGGATGTGGCCAGTCGAAGTATCCAGCCACATATCGATCTCGACCTCCTGCCGGGGGATCAGGCCGGCCAGGATGGTTTTGACCCTGTCGGCGTCGGCGGTTCCCCGAATCCGATAGCGAGGTTCCGATCCTCTTTCTTCGCTCCCGAGCCACTGGACGTCGCTGAGCCCATCGGAGATGAGCGGGCCCCAACCGTCCTCAGCGTCAAACAGAACTGCCAGGTCGATGTCGAATCCGGAAGGTGCATCCATCCAAGCGCCTGAGATCGGCTCGGTCAGCCATGTTTGGCCCTCGATCGAAATCACGCCTAGCTGTGCTTTGGCGTTGCCAACTGCCAGCGTCGCCACGCCATTCGCGGCTCCGGGAGCGGCGAAGAAGCCCTCGGCGTCCTCGAAGTCTGCGTTGAAGTCCGAAATGCCGATTGGGGCTCCACCCGCCCAAAGGATCTTGAAGTGGACGTAGTCGACATTCGACATCGCCTCGGCCGCCGCCTCCAGCACGGGTCCGGGCTGCGGCGGAAGTGTGGTCACCGACGACTCCTCGCCGCCACAGGCGGCCACCAGCACGACGAAAGCGAGGGAAATGACAAGCCGCAGCAGTCGGTTCATGGCGTCACGATAACGGACGGGCAGATTTGGGGGCTACGATCGACCGAGGCGACGTGCAGCAAGGCCCGGCAGCCTTTGTTGACGACGACGGGCCCCGCACCGCCCTTGCTCGTTGGGGGCTTTCAGCATGAACTCAGAAGAGTCTGCTACCCGGGTTCGGGTTGCAGTCGCGGGTGACGCCACTGCTCTGGCTCGGGTGCACCTTGCCAGTGCGCTTGCTGGCTTTGCCCACATCTTCCCGCCCGAGAGCCCCAAACCGCAGCTCGCCGACCTGGAGCGGGAGTGGGGCACCCTCATTGACTCCGAACTCATGAGTGTCCTTGTTGCGGAGATCGAAGGAACCGTCGTTGCTGGGGTGGCCTTCGGGGAGGACCAAGAGTTGGCCCCGCCCGGGTACGGGCTGCTGTCCAGGCTCTACGTGCAGCCCGCATATGCCGGTAGCGGGATTGGGAGTCGGCTTCACGATCGTGCGGTGAAGAAGATGCGGCGGGATGGCTGGTCCCGAGTCTGGCTCTGGGTACTCGAAGGCAACACCCATGGCCGTGCGATGTATGAGCGCCGCGGATGGAAACCCGATCCGCGACGACGAACCAACCGGATCGACCGCGGGATCCTCGAGATGGGCTACGTGCTCGACCTCGCGCAGCGCGATTAGCCGCTACTCGTCCTTGATATAGCGGTCGATGTGCTCGTGGATCCACTCCATGAGTTCCAGTTCGAGCGCACGCATCACTCGAACTACCGAAAGGTCGTGTGCGATGCGGTGGTCTCGATGATTCTCGGGCGCGTGGGCGCTCGCCCGGTAGGTCTTGCCCGAGAGCTCGAACCAGCCTGTCGCATCTACTCCAGTTGCCGATTCCTCCAGCTCGAGGTGGATGGAGACAGTCTCGGGCATGCGGATACTCCTCTCCGGTGGTGTTTCCATGATCCTCAGCTGCTCTAGGGCGGCCTAGTGCCAAAGGTCACGAGCAGCCGGGGATTCCCGGATCAAGATCGGATGACCTGCGCTCCGCTTGGCTTGCTTCCGGCTGCCTAGCGAATCGGTCCTTCCTCATCATCGGTACCGGTGCCGGCGAGCACTCCAATCCCTATGGCAACGAGGAGAAGTGGCCAGAGCGTTGCCGGGGCGATCTCGAAGACCTCGAGAGCTTCGAGCAGGAAGAGCAGCCCAACCACCACGAACAGCACTCCGAAGACGACGGCACGGCGTTGCTCTTTGCTCATCGTCTCACCTCGATCTGGCCGAATGCGACCCGGGCCTCGATGGCTAGCCGGCGAGTTGCATCGGCAAAGCCCGCCTCAGTCTTCGACTCGTCGATGCCTACGCCCTCCCAGAGTGAATCGAGAACCCGAACCTGGCCTGCGGCCGCAGATACCTCGACCGACACCGCAACGTCTTCTGGAATATCGGCGACGACGAGTTTGCCGAAGGTAACCCCTGCTTCGATTCGAGTTTCCCCGGCAGGGAAATCGACATTGGCAAGACTCAGCTCTAGCTCGCCGGCAATCAGGTGATACTCCGCTTCCAGGTTGACGATGGTCGGGCTGTAGTCCCGTTCACCAAAGCCACCCCGCAGCGGGACCGAGAACGCGGTGCTGACAGTGCTGAGGACGGCAAGAATCACGGTCAGCGTTATGCCGGTTCCGATGAGCCCGCCCGGGGCAGCGCCGCGTGAAGCGGCGGCGGCGAGGGCTACGCCTACAACGATCAGTACCGCCGCCAGCAGCGCTCGCCACGGGATGGTTGCCACGTCCAAGGCAGAGAGCAGCCAGCCCACGCCGATCACGATCAGAACAGCACCGGTGACAATCTGGCCGACTGGGATCGACGGTGTTGGATCGGCAGGGGTGAAGATGTCGTCGTTCATTTCTTTACCGAATACACGATGACTCCCACACCAACGGCGATGAGAACGGCGGGGAGGATCAGGTCCTGCATCCACGGCAGGTACTCGCGGGCGAGCAGCGATCCTCCGACCAATACCAGCAGGCTGCCGATGATCAGCCGGCCGCTCTCGCTGTTCTGTTTGGCAGGACGGGTGCGGCTTGTCTCAGCGTCTGTCTCGGGGATGGCGATCCAGGCGATGATGTAGAGGATCAGGCCCGGCCCGAGGACGAGTAGTGCCAGCCATGCAATCCTGATCCAGGCAGTGTCGACGTTGAGGTACTCCGCAATGCCACCGGCAACGCCGCCGACCATACGGTCCGAGCGGCTCCGGGTGATGCGACGGCGTTCCGAGGGGACCTGTGTCAGGACGACTCTCCTTAGTGAACCGCAAATGCCAACTTCACGTTGGCGCGGTACTGGACGACTTTGCCATCTGCGACCCGAGCGCTGAGGTTCTGAACTTCGACTCCGGTGATTCCGGAGATGCTCTCAGCGGCTTTGGCAACGGCGTTGTCGACGGCTGCTTCGAAACCATCGGGCGAGATCCCGATGACCTCGATGACCTTGACCGCCCCTGCCTCGATGAAGTCGCCCATCTGCCTTCTCCTGTGGTTTGCGTACACCGATGCTACCGGCCGAGACGTGTTCCCGTTCCTTCTGCTCGGTATCCGAATCCGAGCGTGGATTACGCTGGAGTCGTGGCCACCGGCATCGACTTCTCGACTAGACGCGGCGGAGTGTCGCGGACTGTGGGGGGCATCCTGGCGTTCGCGTTCCCTCTTGCCATGACCGCGCTTGCTCTGAGCGTCGGTTTGCGTCGGCTTGGTGACATGACCGACATTGCAGCATCGCTACTGGCGACGATGATGTTTCTCGTTGCGGCCCCAACTGCCTGGATCTTCACCGTCGACTTCATCGAAGCGGGCCGGTTGTTGGTGATCACCTCGGCGCTGCTGACCTCGCTCCCGCTTTGGTACTTTGCGGGCTCGCGGCTGGCCTACTACGCCCGCAGCTGGGGAATCTGGGCTCTCCGCTACGTGGTCTTGTGTGTGGTGTGGAGCGCGCTCAACGTTGTGCTGATCGTCATCGTGGGCTCGCTGGCAGGCTGAGGGCTACAGCCCGATCCGGTTGATCATGGCCCAAACCGTGAAGAGGAGGAAGGCGATCTCGGCCGCGCCAATCGTCAGCAACCGCTGTTGCTTCTCGGCGGCGCGGTCGGCCTCTCCCGACTCGTGAAGGCCGGCGACTTCCTCGCCACCGGGGCCGTAGACCCGAATCCCAAGGAAAGCACCCAGCGCAACCGCAACGAAACCGATCACTACGAAGGCCTGCTCGTATTCATAGACCCTCTCGCGAGCAACCATCCACACCCCTGAGATGAGCACGAGAACTGCGGCCGGGCTGAATAGGACTCTGCCCAAGCGGACCGTTTGCCGCATCCAGGCAGCTGCGCTGGCACCTCCGATGCGACCCATCGCCGGACTCACGATGAGCTGGGTGACACCCGCACCGATCCAGACGGCAACTGCCGTCACGTGTATGAAGAGGAGTAACTCTCCCATGGTCCGCTCCCTCCCTAGACCTGGCGCAATCCTACGCGAGACACACCAACGTTCGCAGGCTGACTCTGTTCTGACTTCTGCGCTTCTGGCGTCCCAAACCGGAATATGTTCCGTTTTGCGACGCCAAAACACTTCACCGAGTTCGATGCCATCGAACTCGCAAGCCGATTTCACAGGCCGATCAGCCCTGGCCGGTGAGTCCTTGTAGGCTCGGCCGCACGCGGCTCTCGAGGTTCCATGCCCCAGATCAGACTGGAATACACCAGCAATCTCGATTCGACGCCGCAACTAGATACGTTGCTCGATCGAATTCACGGTGCACTCAACACGATTGCCGGGGTGAATCTCGACAACTGCAAGAGCCGCGTCCATGTGGTTGATCGGTTCCGTATCGGTGATGGCGCTGCCGACCATGCTTTTGTCCATCTCGAGATTCGCCTGCTGGAGGGACGCAGCAAGGTCGTCAAGCAGGACCTGGGCAGCGCATGTCTCGAGCTGCTCGAATCGGCATTTGACGTGACTCGGACCGACCGGAGAGTGCAGGCAACCGTCGAAATCGGCGACGTTCTGCGAGACGAGTACTTCAAATACCCCGCCGGAACCTTTACTCCGATGCCGGTGACTGAGTGATAGGACGGCCGAATCGAAAGCCGCTTGACTCTCAAGTAGCTCGAGACCCCATACTGGGTGGCGAAGGCCTTCACGTAACGAGAAACCAACGGAGGTGAGCTTGTACCGGATAGGTGAGTTCTCCAAGATATCTCGCATTCCCGTCTCGGCGCTGCGCTACTACGGGGATTGCGGACTGCTGCCGCCCCAGGCGATCGATCCCCAGACGGGTTATCGGTACTACTCGGCTGCACAGCTCCCGCGTCTCAACCGAATCCTGGCGCTCAAGGACCTCGGGCTCTCGCTGGAGGAGATCGGCAGTCTGCTCGACGGCGAGTTGCCCGCCGCCGAACTGCGGGGGATGCTCCGCCTCAAGAGCGCCGAGATCAGCCATGCCGTCACTGAGCAGCAGCAGATGCTCAGTCGGGTGGAAGCTCGCCTCCGTCTGATCGAAAGTGAAGGAACCATGCCAGAACAAGAAGTCGTACTAAAGGAACTGGATCCGATTCATGTCCTATCGATCCGGGAAGTGGTAGATGCCCCTACCAAGATCGGAGATCTGATTGGCGACGGGTTCGCGGCGTTGATGCCGGCCGGTGTCATGCCGACTGCACCATGCTTTGCCCTCTATCACGATCCGGAGTTCAAGCCGGACGAAGTGGATGTCGAGATCGCCTTCCCGGTGGGTGATGAGGTGACGGTGGCGCCCAACACTCCGGGTGGCCGGGCCTTTCAGGCGAGAACCGTTCCCGGTGGCAAAGCGGCAGTTACCGTCCATCACGGTGGCTACGACACCATCGACGAGGCGTATGGTCGGATCGGCAGCTGGATTGCCGATAACGGATTGAAGTTCGCCGGGCCGCCGCAGGAGGCCTATCTGACCCAGCCTGATGATCCCGCTGGCCCGGTAACCGAGATTCGTTTCCCGGTGGAGTAGTCATGGCATCGATTGATCTGAAGAAGGAATATCGCGAGCACTACACCGCCAGGGCCGGGAAGCCGGCCCTGGTGGAGGTGCCGTCCCGCCCGTTTCTCATGATCGACGGTGCCGGCGATCCCAACACGTCGCAGGAGTATGCCGATGCGGTAGCGGCCCTGTATCCGCTGTCTTATGGCCTGCGGGCTGCCGTCAAGAAGGAAACCGGTGACGGCTACACCGTGATGCCACTCGAAGGTCTGTGGTGGGCTGACGACATGGCCAACTTCTCAGTCGACGACAAGAGCGACTGGAAGTGGACAATGATGATCCTCCAACCGGAGTTGGTGACTGCGGACCTAGCGGCCTCGATCATCCCCGAACTCACTGCCAAGAAGGGTCTGGTCAGCGGACATCGGGTCCGTTTCGATGTCTACGAGGAGGGCCGGGCTGCTCAGGTGATGCATGTCGGACCCTACGCTGATGAGGCTCCAACCATTGAGATGCTGCACCAGTTCATCGAAGACCAAGGTTTGGTGCGCTCGGGGTTGCACCACGAGATCTACTTGGGTGATCCCCGCAAGTCCGACCCGGCAAAGCTGAAGACGATCATCCGGCAGCCGGTATCTGGCCGATGAAATCGGCAGGCGCGAGATGGTTACGATTTGGTCGTCATCAGGACTAGCCGGGTTTGCATCTCAGCCACATCTCCGGTTCGCTTGAGGTCGATCAACAATTGGGTCAACTCGTCTGATGATTCGACCCATACGTCGAGCGCACAGTCAAAAGGGCCCGTCACAAAGCGTGCTGCTGTGACCTGAGGCAAGGTGTCCAGGAGGGGGATGAAGTCGGGGCCGAACTGGGACTGGTTGAACTTGATGTCCACCAAGGCGTGGATCGTATTGCCCAAGGCACGGTGGTTGATCTGCGCCATAAAGCCGGAGATGATCTCTTCGTCGAGCAGCCGCTGGGTGCGAGCGGCCACTGCGGTTGCGCTGAGCCCTACTCGTTCGCCGAGTTCCCGATAGGACATACGCCCGTCATTCCGCAGTTCTCGCAGGATTACTGTGTCAATCTGATCAAGCACGATGGTTTCCATCGTAGAAGGCCAAAGATGAATGGCAAAACGATCACCCCCCGGGCGGGCTCCCGGGCATACTGGTAGAGACCAAGCGAAAGGTGGACATCTTGCTGACAGATCGCTTCATCCGGCTCTTTGACCGACTTGTTACCCGGTGGACCCGTTACCAGGACGCGCCACGGGAGCCGGCCCGAGTCGTTGAGTTAGCTGCCGCCCGTGCTGAGCTCGATGACGTGCGGAACCAGATTGCACAGGAGCGGACTGTCATCTCGAGAGAAGGCCCGGTAGTCGAGCCGCCACGAGTGGCCGTCTCGGACCTTGGTCTACACAAGCTGAGGCTGGCCGGCATCGGTCTCGACGGACACGGCTGATGAAATCAGCTTCGGAGTTCGAGCCTGTCCGGCTTTGGCCGGACAGGTTGATCGAACTCCCGGCTCTCCGGCTGATGGGCCGATCGAACTCGGCAAATTGGTTCTTGCGTCGCAAAACGGAACATATTCCGGTTTGGGACGCCAGAAGTGGATGAGTCAGAAGAGTCGCGGACGGTAGAGCTCGTCGTGCACGCTGATGGCGTAGCGGTCGGTCATACCGGCCACGTAGTCGATGACCTGGGTGAGCGTGTCGGCTTCGGTGTGGCGATACGTGTCGGGGATCTCCGCGTCGTGGGCGACGAAGTAGTTGACCAAATCCCGGATGATGCCAAAGACAGTCCTTCGCTGTCCTTCGGTTTCGGGACGTAGGTAGACCCTCGTGAACATGAAGTCGCGCAGCTCGTTCATCACCTCCAGCGAATCGCGATCCATCACAACGGATTCGCGCACCACCGACTCATCGACTACCGCTCGGATCATCGAAGCCACCCATTCGCTGCCGGGTTCCCCGAACGTCGCTAGTGCCGCAGCAGGGAGGTCGGTGCGCTTGATCACCCCCGCCCGCATCGCATCCTCGACATCGTGGGTCAAGTAGGCGATGCGGTCTGCAAAGCGGCACACGTAACCCTCCTGTGTCGCCGGCGGCTCCTCGATCTTCCACGAATGTGCCCTGATCCCGTCGAGCACCTCCCATGTCAGGTTCTTCGGCTCGAGCACTTCGAAGATCCTCACGCCCTGGGCGGAGTGCAGCCACTCACCTTCGACAAACTCGCTCAGCGCCTCCTCACCAGTGTGCCCAAAGGGCGAGTGACCAACGTCGTGGCCGAGGCAGATCGCCTCCGCCAGGTCCTCGTTGAGACCCAGATTGCGGGCAATCGAACGCCCGATCTGAGTGACCTGCAGGGCGTGAGTCAGCCGGGTGACGTAGTGGTCACCCTCCGGGTTGATGAAGACCTGGGTCTTGTGCTTGAGCCGCCGAAACGCCTTCGAATGGACGATCCGGTCCCGATCGCGCTGAAAGGCGGTTCGATACGCCCCCGGTAACTCGGGCAGCGAGCGCCCACGGGTATCCGTCGACAGCATGGCTGCCGGGGACAGCATCTCCCGCTCGATGCGCTCGCTGTCCTCTCGGGTTCTCCGGACCAATCCGCTCATGCCTGTGAACCGCTAGACAAGACGCTCGCGGAGCCGGGCCGAGATGTAGTCCATCGTCGCCACGACGATGGCAATAGCCAGCATCTGCGCCGCGGCCGCCCGGTACTGCAGCAGGTTGATGTTCTGTTGCAGCAGGAAGCCGATGCCGCCGCCGCCGACGAAACCGATGATCGTCGACATCCGGACGTTGATGTCCCAGCGGTACATGGTGAACGAGATGTACGGGGGAACGATCTGCGGGACGACGGCATACACGACGGTCTGGAGCCGCGTGGCGCCGGTCGCACGGACCGCTTCCAGGGGACCGGCGGCAATGCTCTCCACTTGCTCCGAGTAGAGCTTTGCCAGCGCGGCCGTTGTGTGCAGCGCCAGTGCCAGCGAACCGGCGAACGGCCCGAAGCCCACCCACACCACGAACACGATGCCCATGACCAGCGGTTCGATGGACCGCAGCGTGTTGAACAGGGTGCGTGCTGCGTAGTAGATCACGAGACCGACCCCGACGGACTCCTTCTGGTAGGCGCGCACCGCCAACCCCAGCCCGATGAGTGCGCCGATGATGACCGGAATCCAGAACGTGCGCATCGGATTGTCGAACTCATAGAACCAATTGATGATCATGCCGATGATGGCGGCCACAACCGCCCCGGCGGCGGCCGCCAAAGGCAGATTGATCGTCCTGACCAGAGCCGCCGGGAGCCTGGTGCGCATTGCGTAGCCGAGCCGGCCGGCCAGGTTCATGAGGACGCCTGCACCGAGGACGGCACTGATGACCACCAAGATCGCCTCGAGCAATTCGCCCATGGTGGCGATGAATGTGCCCAGGAAGCTGAACAGCCCGAGGTTGTCCCCGAGGAACCCGCCGACATCCATCGACAGCTCGGAGAACAGGTACAGGAAGACGATCCCCGCAAAGCCGACGCCACCCAGGGCAATTCCGCGGGCAGCCTTGGTCTGAGTGGAAGGCGGCTCGACATCGTGTTCCGGGATGGCCCACTTGACGGTGTAGTACATCGCAGCTGGTATCACCACGAGGCCGATCAGCATCACGCCCCAGCTGTCGGTGAGGGCGCCGGAAATGTCGCCGGCCCATCCGGCCAGCACAGCACCTAGGACCAGTCCAACCGGGAAGGCCAGCATGTTGAGCGCCAGGTTGGTTACCGGCGTGCTGATATCGCGCATCAGGTTGCGCGCCGCCAGGAAGGACAGGGGGATCGCCATCATGAGACCCACTGTGGTGGCGAGGAACGCAAGGGCAACAGTCTCGATGATCTTGTCCCAGGTCTCGAGAGCGTTCTCGGAGAGTCGTGGAGACAGAGCAAACAGGTCCCCAACCGCGGTCCGGTCGAAGCGATTGAGCTCGGTGGTGTCGTAGACCACCACTTCCCATGCGCCGAGGTCGGTTCCCGCGTCTCCGGCGATGGTCACCTGTGGCGGATCACTCTCGAGATCCGTCCCGCTGATGACCACCTCCTCGCCGTTGCCTGTCACATCGCCGGAGAACGTCTGGACACGCGCCTCACCCACGTCAAACGGGATCTCGCCCTGCGCCGGGCCCGACGTCGGGCTGTTCTCGTTCCCAAAGGCGATGAACTGAACGAGGTCGTTGTCGGGACCGACGAGAGCCACCGCACCGATTTCCTGCACGCGGCCGGTGAGCACGCTCACCGCAATCTCGCCCGAGTCCGGAATCTCGCCGGTGTCCTCGACGCCGTTCTCGTTGGCATCCGTCCATACTGAGACCCGGTTGGTCCAGCTGCCGACTTGTGTCTTGGTGCGCGCCTGGATCTGCTGGGCGTTCTCCGACTCACGGGCAGGCAACTCCACGTCGATGCTGAAGTCGCCCTCTGAGTCGGTCTCGAACCGATCGAGGGTCAGCGTTATGGCGAACTCGGAATCCGGCACGAAGTCGAGGCCTGCGGAGGCCTCCGGTTCGAATCCGAACCCCTGCACGGTGACGATGTCGCCCGCGTTGCCGCACGGAGGTTCCACGACGATGTACGGCTCGCTGAGGTCACGTTCAGGCACCTCACCCGAGCAGGGAACATAGAGGTCGGCGGTCACCAGGATCTCTTCGGTGTCGTAATGAATGAGGTCTGGCTGGGCCAGGGCGCGGAGAATGCGGAACAGCTGCTCGCGACGCGTCTCGTCCTTGATCTGGGAGAGGTCGACGTCGGTCGCCTGCACGCTGAAGGCATATGCAACGAACGCGAGCGCGATACCCAGGATGATCATCAACCAGCGGCGACGGGAGCGCTTTGGCTTCGGCTCGGCGACTGGAGTGCGTTCATCCGACACGTTCGGCCTCCTTCCCGTAGATCTCCTTGAACTTCTCGTCGTCGATCTCTGAAGGAGGTCCTTCGAACACGAGCTTCCCCTCGTTCAGGGCAATGGCCTTGTCGGCGTAGCGGTGCACCAGATCGAGGAAGTGGAGCGAACAGAGCACCGTGACGTCGTCCTCCTCGTTGATGGTCTCGAGGTATTGCATGATGCTGTGTGCCAGCACCGGGTCGAGGCTGGCCACCGGCTCGTCGGCGAGGATCAGTTCAGGCGACTGAATCATGGCGCGGGCGATGCCGACGCGTTGCTGCTGGCCCCCCGACAGCTCATCTGCCCGGTTGTTGGCCTTCTCGCGCAAGCCGACCCGGTCGAGCTGTGCGTAGGCTCGCTCGATGTCGTCTTTGGAAAAACGGTTGACCAAGCTCATGGCCGGGTTGGTGTAGCCGAGGCGGCCGGACAACACATTGGTCAACACCTTCGACCGTTCGACGAGGTTGAAGTGCTGAAAGACCATGCCCATCCGGCGGCGAATCCGACGCAGATCCTCTTGGGAGGCATTGGTGATGTCCTCACCGTTCCAGGTGATCCGCCCGTCGGTCGGTTCGATCAGGCGGTTGATGCAGCGGAGGAGTGTCGATTTTCCGGAACCCGAGAGGCCGATGACGGCCAGGAACTGCCCGGGTGGCACTTCGAAGCTGACATCCTCCAGCGCTAGAACTCCTCCCTCGTAGATCTTGGTCAGATGCTCAACCTTCAGCATGTCAGCACCGCTTCATCACCTCGCTTGATCCTGGGGCTCATTCTGGTCGGCGAGGGCCGCAGAATGCGATTCGGGCGGGGATGGTCCCCGCCCGAATCGTGTCTTCTCGTCGATGACTTCGGTCTAGAAGTCGTCGAGTGTGTAGCCCAGCGCCTGCAGCAACGCCCGAATCGAGTCGAACTCGGAGTCGTCCGTAGGAGCGACGTTGTCCCAGCTGTACGCATCGAATGCCGTTGCGAATCCATCGGGATCGTTGGTGGCATAGTCGAGCATGGCTTGGACGATCGAGTCCTTGAGATCGCTCGGGAACTCAGGTCCGAAGGCCATTCCGTCATTCGGGATCGGATCGGATAGACCGATGATCTTGACCTTGGCGACAACGTCCGGAGCTTCCTCGCGGATGTTGCGGCGGGCATCGCGAACCTCGACATCACCACAGACCAAGTCACCTTCGCTGAACTTACCCTCCGCCTGGTCGGCGGCCACGATGTAGCACTCGTCGAAGTTGGTGACGTCGGCGTTGGCCGGGTCGTCATCCCATTGGCTCACACCATCGACATTGATGTAGGGGCTGTAGAACGTGGTTCCGAAGTCGGCTTCACCGTTGTAGACGGCACGCGCCGTCGCCGAGTGGCCGCCGGCCTCGAATGACTCGCCAACCTCGAGACCGATCGACGTGAACAGCCCCGTCGGGAGCAGGAAGCCGGAGGTCGAAGTAGCGTCCGGATAGGCCCACTTCTTGCCGGCGAGATCGTCGATCGTGTCGATGCCACTGTCGCGCTGGACGATGAACTGCGTCCAGTACTCGAAGTAGCCGAACCGCTCGGACTTGAGCGCCATTTCGACCCCGCACAGATCGTTGGCCAGGATGTAACCGTTGGCCGGGATGAAACCGATCGTGCTGTCAGGCGAAGCGCACATCTCTTCAATGGTTGCCGCATACGACGCTCCGACGGCGACATCGAATTCGAGCCCGGTTGCCGCGGTCAGTGTTTCGTCTAGCAACTCACCACCGGCGATGATCTCTTCGGCGCTGACCGATGGCACGAAGAGCACTCGGATCGGGACCTCGGCCGAGCCGACATCCGGAGCCGGGGCTTCCGTCGTCGTCGGTGCGGCAGTTGTGGTCGGAGCTGCCGTGGTTGTCGGAGCCGCCGTAGTCGTTGCTGCCGTTGTCTCTGGTGCAGCAGTGGTGTCACCCGCGTCGTCGTCATCTCCGCAGGCGGCCGCAATCAAGGCCAGTACGGCGAACAACACGAGTAGTTTGCGAATCTTCATTGCGAATGCACTCCCTTTGGTTAGCCCAGTGTTTGTTCCACTCGCTTACACCAGCAACACTAGACCTCAGTCGCGTTTGCGCATATTCGGGAGAGTGCGTTTTCGCGACCTAGGAGGCGCTCAAGCGGATTGGCTCCACTCGCACTCCTCCTCTTTCACGAAGGAACAGAACTCCGCCCAATCGTGGATGTCGACGGTGCCGGGCACCGGATCGTTCCAAGGTCTTACGTAGCGGCAGACGATCGCATCGGGACGGTTGGCTACGAGGTCAGGGAGTGCATAGGGTGAATCGTCGAGGTACAGGTCACACTGCACCTTCCACTTGTGTCGCACCAGGTGTACTTCGCGAGTCGGGATGTGCTGCTCTGCGATCCACGCAAACGTGTCGGAGGCAGCCCAGTCGGGCTTCATCGACAGGATCACAATGTCGTGATCGGCGGCCAGTTCATTGAGAGTTCGCAGCGACCCGGGGTAGGTGGTGAGGTGACGGAACACCGTTGGCCCGCCGCCGGCCGCACCCGCCCAGGCCCAGAAGTCACTCATGTCCGGGAAGTGGGTCAAGTCGGCGGCCGCATCCCAGCGGTCGACGAGATCCTCAGTGAGATGTGTGCCGAATTCGACGTTGTAGCGCGTCATCCAACCCAGGATGAAGTTGGCGACTACGCCGTCGAGATCGATTCCAAGACGCATGTTTACCTTTCGTCCGCAGTCGGCCAGCCATTGAGGAGACATTCATCCAGGCCCTTGGTTTGTTGCATCATCACCGGAGCGGGCTCGCCCGGACCAGGGCAGCCGACGTGCCCATGGCCGAGCAAGTGGCCGACCTCGTGATTCACGAGGTACTCCCGATAGGTTTCGAGATTGCCGGCGTATTCCTCGGTGCCTTCCTCCCAGCGCAGCAGGTTCAAGATGACGCCGGTCCTGCTGCGGCACGAGTACTTGCCCGCGGTGCGCAGCGGATAACAGAGACGGTCGGTGGTCTCCGGGGATGCCAGGATCAAGCGGAAGTCGGGTTCTTCGGACACTTGCTGAAACGAGACTGATCCATCCCCGCCCCAACCCCGCGGGTCGTTGAGAATCTCGGCGACGAGCGATGCAAAGCAGGCATCATGGATCGCCAGTCCATCCTCCACCTCTACCTGATAGCTGAGCAGGCGTCCTCGGCCTTCGCGGGTAGCCGTCACCGGGGCTACGTGGGTTGTCCCTTGGGGGCTGTGGTCACCGTTGAGACGGCAGCTTGCATCGGGCAGCGTCGGAGGCGCCGGGGCGACAGAGATCTCCTCCTCGCAAGAAGCTGCAGGATCGGAGCAGCCAGCAGGGTCAGCAGCTACCGGTTCCGGGACGGTGCTCGGGACCGCGACGACCGGAGTTGCCGGCTGGAGCGGGCCCAGCGACGGCTCAACAAGCGGCACTGGCGGTGGCATTGCTGCGATCTCCATCCCCGATGTTGTAGATCCGGCAGCGCCCAGCGTGGCCACCACCAATGACAGTCTCAAGAGCCCGGACACCCTCCGGCCTCGGCCGGACGCCCTCCGGGTTGGGGAAGTACTCACAGCGAGAAAGAGTAAGCGCGCCTAAATCACATTCGTGTGATTTGTTGGGATCGGCGTCTCCCCGGCGGAGTGTCACTGACCTCGGGTACCATCGCCGGCAATGGACTATCAGGCGCTATACCGCAAGTACCGGCCGCAGACGTTCGCCGAGGTCATTGGCCAGGACCATGTCACGACCACGATTGCCCGCGAGGTCGTAGATGGCAAAGTGGCCCACGCCTACCTATTCGCCGGGCCCCGGGGAACGGGGAAGACGACCACCGCTCGCCTGCTCGCCAAATCGTTGAACTGCGAGAACCTGCAGTCGAACGGCGAGCCGTGCAACTCCTGTCTGTCCTGCAACGCGGTGACCGAAGGCAACTCGCTCGACGTCATCGAACTCGACGCCGCATCCCACAACAAGGTCGAGGATGTTCGGGAGATCCGGGCGAACGTTGGCACCGTCGCCGTCGCCGGTGGTGCCCGCAAGGTCTACATCCTCGATGAAGCCCACATGCTCTCGCGCGCCGCCGGTAATGCGCTTCTGAAGACACTCGAAGAGCCACCGGAGCATGTGGTTTTCGTCCTGGCAACCACTGAGCCCTACAAGTTGCTGGACACCATCCGCAGCCGAGCTCAGCGCTTTGACTTCCTGCCCGTGCCGGTTGAGGTACTGATCGACTACTTGGACGACATCTCGGTACGGGAGGGCTTCTCGGCAACCGCAGATGGGCTGGCCGGTGTCGCGACCCACGCCAGGGGGTCGGTCCGGGATGCCATGAGCCTTCTCGAACAGGTTGCGGCCCTGGGCAGTGGCAGCGTCGAGTCGAGCGTTGTGGCCAGGGCATTGGGTCTTGCCGATCGCGACGCGTTCGCCAAGCTCGCCACCGCGGTTGCCAATCAGGACGCTCCGGCGGCATTGGCCCTTGTGTCGGAACTGGCGGCCCGTGGTGGCGACCTCCGCCGCTTTGTGGCCGAAGCTATGGGTTTCTTTCGCGGGGTGTTCCTTGCTCAGTACGCACCCAACCTCGAGGAAATCGCCGATGAGCCGCTCGATACGCTGGAGGAATGGCGCCGGCACGCCCAAGTTCTCTCACCCACCGAGGTCCTGCGTGCGGTCGATCAGCTTTCTGAGGCACTACTCAACTTGCGGCAGGGTCGGGAGGAGCGCCTGGTCACTGAGTTGACTCTCATCCGTCTCACCCGACCCGACACCAGCCTCGACGCAGACGCATTGAGCGCCCGGCTCGAGCGGCTGGAGCAAAGGGTGCAGGGGACGGGCCCCGCATCCGCTCCTGTTCACAGGCCCGCAGCTCCGGTTCCTGTCACCGCCGCAGCCGCACCGCCGCAAGCGGCGCATGAGCAGGAACCGCCGACCGCTTCGGCGCAGGCAGAAGAACCTCCGCCAGTCGAGGAGCCAGCCCAGCCGGAAGAGCCCGCTCCGGCCTCACCCCAGGCCGCGCCGACTGCGCCGCAAGACGTTGCACCTGCCCCAGTTTCGGAAACTGCCGCCGCGGACATCGACCTGGCGACATTCGAATCGGCTTGGCCGGCGATCGCAGCACGAATGCGAGACCTGGCTGGTCCTTCACGGCACGCCCTGTTGAAGGAGGTGCGACCGGTGAGCGTGGGTAACGGCACCGCAGTCTTCGAGTTACCGGCGCACCTTCCGTTCCATCTGCAGCAGTTGCGAGCCGACAGCGAGCTTCACGAGCTGTTAGGGAGGGCGGCTGCGGAACTCGTCGGTGGCGCCCTCAGGATGGAGTTCCGAGCACAGTCCGAGACTTCACAGGCCAAGGACGCAGCCCCCGAGCTCATGCGCGCTCCCGACAAGGATGATCTCGTCGCCGAGGACGAGGGTGCGATTGATCCGACGGATCTCGTTGTTGACATGCTCGGCGGTGAAGTGGTTGACGAGCAGTCGTAGCAAGCGGAATCGCCCGCGGCACCCACACCGCACCTGAGTCATCTACCCTCTCCCTCATGGGACGTATGCCAAAAGACATGCGCCAGCTCATGCAGCAGGCGCAGAAGATGC
>JASJEG010000036.1 GCA_030064765.1 Acidimicrobiia bacterium
GCCGAGAAGCTGCGCCAGGATCTTGGCCGAGCGGGGATCAACGGTCTCGTCGACCCGGGATTGCACCACCAACGAGGGAATATCGAGCTTGCGAGCTGCCCACACAGCGCGTCGTCCGATGGCAAAAAGATCGGCAGCACCCTTCGTTGGGAATCCGTGATATGGCAGCCAGTACTGCATGTCTTCAGCCGCTAGATCAGGCGGGTCGGTGTCTGGCCAGTCGAAACGCGGTCTGAAATACCGGACGAGCGGCGAAGCGTAGAACTGCTTCTCGCGCACGACGACCGGACTGTTGATCGTTGTCACGGTGGATGCACGAGACTCCCCGGCGATTAGCAGCGAGATGAGCCCGCCCATCGATAGCCCGGCCAGATGGAGCCGCTTGTGGTCGGAAACCTCGATGACTGCCTGCCGCGCCGATTCGATCCAGTCCCTGCCCCGTGTGGTCGCAAGGTCAGCGATACTCGTGCCGTGCCCCGCCAAGCGGGGGGCCATGACGGTGTACCCGGCCTCATGGAGCCGGGCCGCCAACGGTCGGAAGTGTGCCGGAACGCCGGTGAACCCGTGGACTAGCACGACGGCTTCGCGATTAGTGCCTTGCAGCCGGAATCCCGCCGCAAGCGGATCCATCAGTTCAGCCATGCTCTCCTCCAGTGACACGCGCCTCGTCGTACCGGCTAAACACCACGCCCGCCACGACACACAGTGTGAACCCCACCAGCCCGGACAACCGCACTCCCAGATCGTCCCCAACATCGCGACCCAGCGTGGTCAGCATCGCAAAGCTGACGACACCAAAGGTCTGACCAAACTTCTGCATCAGGGTACGCGCCGCAAAGAACATTCCTTCGCGTTGCTCACCGGTTTCGCGGGCATCGTGTTCCGCGATATCGGCGAGCACGGCGTTGGGAAGCACGCCGAGGAATGCCAGCGGGATTGCCAGCAGCAGGATCAGCAAATAGCCCTGGGCGGCCGGAGCGAAGCTGAGCTTCCCCAACAGCGGCACCCCGAGGAAGACGATCGCCATCCACAAGAACGCGGCGACCATCAGTGGCTTCTTGCCCAGCTTGCGGGCTAGGAGGTTGACCAGCGGGTAGAAGAGAAACGACACGATCACCAGCACCGCCAACAGAGTCGCTACCAGTTCCTCTTCCTGCTCCAGTAGGACCGTCACATAGAAGAGCAGCCCGGTCTGCACGATGGTTAGGCCGGTGAAGTACGCAAAGTCTGATACGACGAACTTACGAAAGGACGAGTTGGCGAAGGAGGCCCGTACCGCCTGTCCAAGCGGGATGCTGCTCGGAGTGCCGGCCGAGTAGCGCTTCTCATCGAGCACGACTACCGGGACATACATGCATATCAGTGCTATTGCCGCTAGCGCTGCCACCGCCATTTGGAAAGACCGCAACGGAGACGTGCCGAATGCGCCTTCGATCGCTTCGGCAATCGCCGGGGTGAGTCCGGCAAGGATTATCCCGAGGGCGAAGGTGATCGATATCCATGTGCTGAGGTTGAGTCGTTCCCGCGGCGTGTGCCCCATCTCCGGAAGTAGCGCGAAATAGGGAGTGACGTAAACAGTGAGGAAGATGTAGAAAAGCGCCTGGGTTACCGCCACCCACGCGATGTTCCATCCTGATTCTGTGGTTGATGGGGGAAGGAACATCAACACGAGAAAGACGGCGGCGGGGAGTGCGCCCCTGGTCATGAAAGGGACCCGTCGTCCCTTGGGGTTGCGCGATCGGTCGCTCATCCCCGCGATCCACGGATCGGTGACGGCATCGAGCAGACGCCCGGAGGCGGCGATCAGCGTTATCGCATTGAGAAAGCCGAAGAACGTGGCCGTCGTAATGAGGTCCGGCAAGTCGGATGTGTCCGGCGGAAGGTAGAAGAAGACGAGCGCCACCCCGACGATGTTCACCAGAGTCGACCAGCCGAGCTGCCCGACGGCGTAGGCCAGCTGCTTGGAGAGAGGGAGGGTCTCTACGGTCGACTGCATGGCGGCCGAGTGTAAACCTGGGAGACCGAGCGCCGGGGCAGGGTCGTTACCCCTGCAGCTTGATCCTCGACCAGGCTGCTGTCCCAGCTGGTCCGAGGATGGTCGTTGATGCGGATCTGTGGCTGGCTCCGCCCTCAGTTACTTCCTACGGAGGCCGGGTGCGATGCCTCGTGGCGAGCAAGGAGCGTCTGCCACCGTTCTTCCACGTTGCCCCGCACCAACTCGAGCATCTCGTCGTTACCCAGCAACGGCTTGAACCGTCCCTGCAAGGAGAAGTAGTCCTCGAGCGGTAGATCATCCGGCCAGTGCGTGATCGTGTAGTCCCGCCCGTTGCGTACCTCGTAGAGTGGAAACACCTTGCTGCGGACCGCACGGCGCATGACTTCGATCGCCTGGTCTGCCTCCATCTTCCACCCAGGAGGACATACCGAGAGCAGGTGCAGGAAACGCATGCCACCCTTGATGGCCACAGCGTTTTGCACCTTGCGCTCCAGATCCTCGGGGTAGGCCGCAGTGGCCGTAGCGGCGTACGGAATCCGGTGGGCCGCAATGATGCCCATGATGTCCTTCTTCGGACGAGCCTCTGGCCGCTGATCCGGTGTCGTCGTGGTCCACGTCCCCGTTGGGGTCGACGACGACCGTTGGATCCCGGTGTTCATGTACGCCTCGTTGTCGTAGCAGATGAAGAGGATGTCCTCGTTGCGTTCCGCCGCTCCGGACAGTGCTTGCAAGCCAATGTCGAAGGTGCCTCCATCGCCGGCCCAGGCAACCACGGTCGTATCCTTGCCCTGCACCGTCTTGGCCGCTTTGACACCTGTCGCAACTACTGCCGCCGTCTCGAAGGCTGTATGCAAAACCGGGATGTCGAGGGCGTGCACCGGCCATGGGCCGTCGATGATCGACCAGCAGCACGCCGGCAGCACCGCCACCGCATCTTGCCCGAGCTCCTTGAGCACAAGTCGCATCGACAGCGCTCCGCCGCACCCCTGACAGCCCAGGGTGCCTTCAGCCATGTGCTCTGCTTCGGGGACAACCCACCTCATCGCACCACCTCCAGCGGCTCCAGGGGTCGGATCTCATAGTCCGCACGCAGCGGGCCAATCGGCAGACCCTTGACTCCGACGAATAACGCCATTTCGGGTTCGTCGCGCTCCAGCAAGTCGTCCATTACCTCGTGTGCGGTCTCGACGCGAACGTCGCGGCCCCCGATGCCAACCACGTATCCGTATATCGGGGGAGCGTCAGACTGGCCGTGCAAGGCGGAGCGGACTTCTTCAGCGAAGATCCCGGAATGGCCCGCGCTCATGTTGCGATCGAGCACCGCCACCTTCTTGCGACCACCCAGAATGCGTCTGATCTGCTTCACCGGGAACGGCCGGAACGCGATCACCCGCAGCAAGCCCGCTTTGATTCCTTTCTCCCGCAGATCGCGGACTGCTTGCCGCACGTTCGAGGTCATAGCACCCGCGGACACCAACACATACTCGGCGTCGTCGAGCATGAAGCCCTCCAGCGGGGTGTACTTGTGCCCGAGCACATCGCCGAATTCCTCGCCGGCATCGATCAGTAACTGGCCGGCTCGCTCCATGTTCTCGTAGATCTTGTACCGCAGCTCGAAGTAGTGGTCTCGATTGACCAGGCCGCCGTAGGCGCGCGGCTGCGCGGGGTCGAGGTCATACAGCGGCTCGAACGGCGGCAGGTACTCGTCTACTGCCTCCTGGTCGTGCACGATCAACGGTTCCGCAGTGTGCGACAGGATGAAGGCGTCCATTCCGACCATGCCCGGCAGGAATACCTGCTCCGCTACCCGATACATCCAGATGATGAAATCCTGGGCTTCTTGGACACTCTCGGCGAACAGCATCATCCAACCAACGTCGCGTTGCGACAAGATGTCGCTCTGATCGCTCCAGATGGACCATCCCGGCGCCATGGCCCGACTGACATTGGTGAGAACGATCGGGAGTCGCGCCCCCACCGCCCAATGCAGCATCTCATGCATCAAGGCGAGGCCTTGGCCACTCGTAGCCGTGTACGCCCGGGCGCCCGCCGCTGACGCACCCACACAAGCCGCCATTGCCGAGTGCTCAGACTCGACTGTGATGAACTTGGCGTCGAGCCGACCAGATGCGGTCAACTCGGACAGCAACTCGACGATCATCGTCTGCGGGGTGATGGGATATGCGCTGATGACCTCTGATCGGGCCAGCATTGCCCCATATGCGGCTGCGTGGTTGCCGGTGAGAAGAAGACGTTCAGGCATGGCTCACCTCCCGCTCGTTGACTAGCACCATGACGTGGCCGGGACACTCTGCGACGCAGATGCCACAGCCCTTGCAGAACTCATGATCGATGCGGGGGCCGTTGTTCCACAGGATCGCTCCGTCGGGGCAGAACACGAAACAGGTTCCGCAACTGTTGCAGTAACCACAGGACAGGCACCGATCGATTTCTTCGAGGACGTCGGCAGCTGTGAGTGTGGTTGTTTCCTCGGCAAAAGGATCGGCCGTCACCGCCGGTGGGTCGTCGGCGCGGTCGTGGTGGGGCACGTAGGTGACGTTTACTTCGGCCGGCGACACGGTGTCGATGGGAGATACCGCCGGCCACCGATCCGAAAAGCCGAGTTCTGCGTCGATGGCCCGAGCCGCATTGCGTCCCGCCACTATTGCTTCAATCACAGTTGCCGGACCGGTCGCCAGGTCTCCTCCCGCATAGACGAGGGGATCCTTGGTGGCGCCGTCTACGTCGAGATCGAGCCAGCCCTGGGCATCACGCAGCCTGTCGGGGAATGGGGTCGTGTCGGCCTTTTCCCCGGTGGCGGAAAACACGCCGTCGAAGCGCATTTCGCGCATGATGCCGGTCGATTCCGGTCGGCGTCGCCCAGACTCGTCTGGTGTGCCCAGCCGCATCTGTTCGACGGTTACGAGCAGCTTTGCCCCCAGCTTTGTCACCCGGCGCGGGAGGGTAAGCCAATGGAACTCGACCCCGTCCTCGACCGCCCGTTCGTATTCCTCATCGATCGCGGGCATTTCGGTGAGGGTGCGCCGGTAGAGGACAGTGACCTTTGCGCCCATGCGTTGCAGCATCCGCGCAACGTCCATGGCAGTGTTCCCTCCACCGATGACTGCGCAGCGCTCCCCGGGAAGCGAGACCTGGTTGCGGTTGGCGGCTTCGAGGAAGGCGAGCCCGGGTTCTAGAAGGCTCTCGCCGGCAATGCCGGTGCTTCGTTGTCCGGTTGCCCCGGTAGCAACAAAAACGGCCGCATAAGCGGCCTCGAGGTCTTCGAGCTTCAGGTCGGCGCCGAGTGCTAATCGGGTGCGGAACTCGACGCCCATGTTTTCGAGTTTCCTCACTTCATTGTCGACGATCTCGGTTGGCAGCCGGTATTCCGGGATGCCATAGCGGAGGATCCCCCCGGCGAGCTCCCTCCGGTCGAAGACCGTCACCTTGTGACCGGAACGGCGCAGGTAGTACGCCGCGGCCATGCCTGCCGGACCGGCGCCAACCACAGCAACCTGCTTCCCCGTTTCCTCGGCGGGGTTGGGGTGGGGCACCTCTGCTGTGTGATCCCCGAGCCACCGTTCGATCGACCGTATCGAAAGGGGTTCTTCGTCGGTGGCGACTGCAAGGTTGCATCCGTGTTCGCAGAAGCGAGGACACACCCTGCCGGTGATGCGAGGGAACGGATTGCGCTCCATGAAGACGGAGTGGGCGTCTTCGAGTCTGTCCTGTGTCAAGAAATCGAAGTACTCCGGTATCGAGATGCCGGCGGGGCAGTAGGCATTGCAGGGTGCGGTCCTGGTCTTGAGGACCGGGCGAACGCTGCGCCAGGCTCCGGTCTTGAGAACGGTGCTGGTGGGAGCAAGGGAAACCGGGATCTCGGGGTAGTTGTCGACATGGTCGAGGCCGCTCATACGCTCACCTCCAGCAGAACTTGCTCGTAGGCTTCAGCCGCCGCCAACCTGTTCTCCTCCGCCTTGACGGGGACCTCATGATCGATGGCGGTGAGCAGATCGTCGAGACTCACAATCCCGGTGGCTCGCACAAACGCTCCGAGGATGGCTGTGTTGACTACCGGTTGGGCGGCTGAGCCCAGGCCGTGCCGTGAGGCGATCTCCGACGCGTTGATGGTTGCCACCCGGAACCGGGGAACGATGCCGAGCGCCTCTGGAGGGTCTGGTGTGTTCACTACAACCCAACCTCCGGTACGCAGTCCGGCAATTGGGTTGCCCGAGTCGAGGAGAGTTGCGTCGAGGACGAGAAGGTGATGGGGTTCGCGGATGTCTTGGCGAACGAACAGGTCGTCACCGGGTTCGGCGATACGCGCAAAAGCGACCACCGGTGCGCCACGGCGCTCTACGCCATAGTCCGGGTAGCTCTGGACGTATCTTCCTGCCAGGAAAGCTGCTTGCGCCAGCGTCTTGGATGCAACAACCGCGCCCTGTCCTCCGCGGCCGTGAATCCGCAGTTCGATCATTAGGCACTCCCTGGTACTGGGATGTATCACCATTATGCGATGCATGCTCGGAAACGTGTAGAGGCCGGATGGACATTTGGTGGGGGACCCGCCCGGAGCGACCTGGTGGTCTCGTCATCGAGACGGTCCCGGGTCGGGATCGTCCGTCGTGGTCGAGAAGTGTTTGCGTCATGAGGATCAGCGTCAGCGGCATATCGTCCGGTGGCCGCGTCAGATTCGAACACCTGTCATGTTGATAGCTCGCATCGTTGGATGGGGAGTCGCGCTGGCCATGGCCGGCGCAATTGTCTACGGATTCATCAGCGGTGGCTTTGGTGATGACGCCTCGGCCATCTGGGCCTTGCCATGGGGGAAGGTTTCGATCATCGATCTGTACCTCGGATTGGTGATCTTTGGCGCCTGGATCGCGGTCCGCGAAGACAACCCGGCCAGAATCGGCCTGTGGTGGGCGGCACTCGTCGTGCTCGGCAACTTCGCAGCCGGCTTGTACCTGGTGCGAGCCGCAATGCTCTCAGCCGACACCCGCGAACTGCTGCTAGGCCGCAGCAGCTGACGATCTCACTCCCACCAGCGGGGCCCGGTGTCTAGTCCGGCTTCCCAAATCGGCTCTTCGAGTCTTCTCCGGTTCGCACGTGATGGGAGACGGAATGGTCAACTTGGGAGAACATGTCGCCACGCTTGAGATAGTCCCAGGTGGCCCACACACCGAATGGCAGCACCACGAGGGCCAACCAGAAACTCCACACCCACATGACCGCCAGCACGGGGATACCTACGAGCAGCCAGAACACCACGGTGGCGATAATCCGTCCACGCTTCGAGAGACTCTTCTCAGATCCGTAGACCATTGCACCTCCTCAGGCGTACCCCAATTGTGCCCCGAGACGGCCTCGATGGGAATACGCAATCCGGATTTCCGGACGTTGGGTGCCGATGAGCGGCGCGTGCGGTGCCGGCCGAGCGTTCAGAACCTCGGATCTTCCGCACCTCGCGCTGTAGCGTCAGACTGGGTGACTCTCACTCAACCGCTAGGCGTTTGTCCGCATTGCGGCGACCACCGCAGCGCCCAGTTCATCCGTGGTTGCCGATCCTCCCATGTCCCGAGTCTTGACCTCGCCGGAGCCGAGCGTGGTCGCGATTGCACGCTGGACGTGAACCGCCGCTTCAGTCTCGCCGAGGTGCTCGAGCATCATGCGCACAGCCTCGATAGTTGCGATCGGGTTCACGACGCGCTTGCCCGTGTACTTGGGGGCGGAACCGTGGATTGGCTCGAACATCGATGGGTAGGTGCCCTCCGGGTTGACATTGCCACCGGCTGCGAAGCCCATGCCACCCTGCAACATGGCTCCGAGGTCGGTGATTATGTCGCCGAACAGGTTCGAGGCGACGACCACGTCAAACCAGTCTGGGTTCTTCACGAACCACATGGTGAGGGCGTCGACGAGCGCCATGTCGGTTTCGACATCCGGGTAGTCCTTGGCGACGAAGTCGTATACCTCGTCCCAGAACACCATCGAATAGTTGAGCGCGTTCGACTTGGTGCAATTGGTGACACGGCCCGCAGGTGATCCGCCGAGTTTGTTCCGCTGGCGGGCCATCTCGAATCCGTACCGGATGGCCCGCTCACAACCCTTCCAGGTGAATACGCCCGTCTGCAGCGCCACGGCATCCGGCGTACCGCGCTTGAAGATCCCACCGTTCGATGAGTACTCCCCTTCGGTGTTCTCCCGGATCACGAGGATGTCCACCGTCTCCGGGCTCGCCGTCTCGATGGGGGAGTAGACCCCTGGATAGAGCTTGATGGGGCGCAGATTGACGTATTGGTCGAAGCCTTTGCGGATGGTGAGCAACATCTGCAAAGAGATGTGATCGGCAACCTTGTTGGCATCGCCGATGCACCCGAGGAAGATCGAGTCGAAATCGGAGAGGAGCTCCAAGGCATTCTCCGGCATCATGCTCCCTACTTCCAGGTAGCGATCACACGACCAGTCGTAGCTTGCAGTTGAGATCTCGAACCCGTGGATTTCGGCCGCCGCATCGAGGACGCGGACCGCCTCGTCGGTTATTTCGCCACCGACTCCATCGCCGGGGATGAGGGCAATCCGGTAAGTAGCCATTCACCTCTCCTTGGAACGTTCCAACAGAATAGTGAGGTTGTCTCCGATTGTCCCCTCCAGACCTTCGTTTCTTGGACGAGGCGCAACGCCGCGATGAGTTCTAGCGGGGAAGCAACGCCAGTTGCCGGGACTGAGCAACCAGGCGGCCGGTGGAATCCCAAACCTCGCCGTCCTCTTCGAGGAACCCGCCGCTGATGAAGCGAGTCGTGAACTGACAACGCAGCCAGCCGGGCTCCGGCCTGCCCCGCACATGAGTTGTCAGCTCGAGGGTTGGGGTCCATGCAATGGGCAGCTGAGCATTGAAGACGGTTGGAGGGAAAGCGTCGACTGCAACCAGTAGACCGAAGCAGTCAATCGGTTCCTCATCACGTAGCCGGAACCAACCGCGGAACCTGGGGATGCCGGACGTGAAGGCAGCGTCCTCGGGGTGAAGCCGCAACTCGACCTTTCCCACAAACGGCGGGGGGAATGTCTCGGTAGGTTCCAGCGGAATGCAGTCTGCGGGATCGGGCAACTCGGGAGGGGCAGCGGCCACTCGCTCGACGTCGGTTGGTGGAGTGTGCCCGGAGTAGCTGCCGAGTGTCGCCAGCACCGGGCGCTTCTCGTCAGATAGTGTGGCCCGCACTGTTGTGAACCTGCGGCCTTGCCTTTCGATGTCGACACTGATGGAGACCGGTCCCGGTCTACCCGGATTGAGGAAGTGGCCGGTGATGGTTGTAGGGCACAAGCCTCCTGCTGCCTGAGACGCCGCCCGGGCAGCGATGGCGAGCAAATAGCCTCCGTCTGCATTGCCGACTATGTCCCAGCCGGGTTCGATGGTCCCCTCGTATTGGGTCGTGTCGCCGGCGACGGGGTTGACCGAACTAGCTGCGGCGAAGCTCATGCCCCGCGGAGCTCTTCGATTAGCGGGCGGATCCAGTCTGCACCCATGCGCAGCAACTCTGGATCATCGTTCAAGGTCGGCAGGTGAACGCATTCGACGCGGTCTTTGACCTTGTCGATCGTGTAATCGATATCGAGCTGAGTTTCGTGGTTCTCTGTTACGAACCCAACAGGCGCGAACACCAACGCCTTGGCACCGAGAGTCATCATGTTCTTGGCGGCCTGGTCTACATCCGGTGTCGTCCACTTGCCGGGTACGGGGTGATTCATCCACGCCGGTGTCACCAGCGGGTACTTGCGGATGAGTTGCGTCTGCAGTGCATAGAACAACGCTTCGCTCTCGCGCACTCCGGTTTCGTAGCCCTTGCTCTCGAGCGGGCAACCATGCAAACACAGCATCACGCCGATCTGGCTTGGTGCATACCGGTCGAGCAACGGGAGGATTGCGCCCTCGATCTGTTCGAGAAGACGATGCTGGAAATCGGCACGCTCCCAGAAAGAAGGCAGGTACCGCATGTCCTTGATCCATGATGGATCAGGTGCAAGGGCCTTGTTGATCTGTTCGAGCGCCAGCCCGCTGGTGAAGACTGAGTCGACGACGAGCCAGGGGTAGACAACCAGCTTCTCGAAGCCCTGGGCGCGGATCTCGCGCAACACCTGTTCCGGGAGATAGGGCGGGACGAAGTTGAAAGCCTTGAAGACAGCAACATCATCGCCGTAGGCCGTCTGCAGCTCTTTTTCGAGACCGGTCCGCTGGCGCTCGAAGATGTCGTTATGTGGGGAGTGGTAGTGGTTGGCCGCGTGCCACTCCTTCTTCTGTGCTCGTTCGAGACGCCGGGACAGGAACGGAATCGAGAAATCCGGAAACTTGATCGACTTGGAAACCAACAGCTTGAAGGAGCGCGCGTTGTAGTCGGCGAACTCCTCGTACTCTTCCACCTCTCCGTATCCGCAGAGGAGAACTGCAACCTTGTTTCCCATATCCATCCCCTAAAAGAAGCCATGTTCATTGATCTACCGCTCCACCATAGGAGGTTCGCTGCCATCCTGATCACGAGGCTGATCCGAAATGGACATGTGGTGGCACCGAGGAGAAAGCCATCGAGCTTCTGAACACTGATCTCGAAGACGTCGGCGGCAAGGCCGCCAATTTGGGCTGGCTGATCGCGAGCGGGGCACGAGTGCCGACAACCTGGGTGGTGCGCCCCGGGATCGATGACAGTCAGCTCCTCGAAGCAGCGGACCTGCTGGACCCAGCCGGGCAGTACGCAGTGCGTTCGTCGGCCAACGTCGAGGACGGCACGGTCGCCTCCTATGCCGGGCAGTTCGGCAGCGAACTCGACGTCCCGGCTGGAAAGGTGCTGGCTGCGGTGCGCCGGGTGCGGCAGTCGGCCGGATCGGAGCGAGTCGCGGCGTATCGCGACCGGCTGAACGTTGCCAACAGCATCGATGTCACGGTGATGGTGCAGCCGATGGTGACCCCTGTTGTGTCGGGGGTGGCGTTCTCCCGCAACCCAATCACCGGGCTCAACGAAGTGGTGGTCGAGGCGGTGGCCGGGCGCGGCGATCGGCTTGTGGGCGAGGGGGTGACCCCCGAACGCTGGATCAACCATTGGGGGAGCTGGCTGGAACGCGCGGACACCGAGCTGCTTCCTGAGGATGTGCTCAACCGGCTGGCTGCGGACACGCGCAGAATCGCCACCGACTACGGGTCGCCGGTCGATCTGGAGTGGGTTTGGGACGGTGCGGAGCTGTGGTGGGTGCAGCTGCGCCCGATCACAGGGCTCGACGAGATTGCCATCTATTCGAACCGCATCTCGCGCGAGGTGATGCCGGGGATCATCAAGCCTCTGGTTTGGTCGGTGAATGTGCCGATGGTCAACCGTGCCTGGGTCGACCTATTCACCGAGGCCATCGGACCGAACGACATCCGGCCGGAAGATCTAGCGAGGGCATTCGCCTACCGCTCGTACTTCAATATGGGAGCGATCGGCGACATATTCGAGCTGCTCGGTATGCCGCGTGACTCGCTCGAGCTGCTGCTGGGTTTGCCGGCGGGCAGCGAGCAGCCATCCTTCAAGCCGACCGGCAAGACGATGCGCTTGCTCCCGCGGATGTTGCGCGTTGCGGCAGGAAAGGCGGGGTATGGGAAAGAAGTGCCTCGCGAGCTGGGCTCCCTCCGTCAGGCGTACAGCAAGTTCTACTCCGCCGATCTGAGCGCCCGCTCGGACTCCGCCCTGCTCAGCGACATAGCCGCCCTTTCCCAACTGGGGGTGCGTTCCGCCTACGCAAACATCGTCACTCCGCTGCTTGCCAACCTGTACAACACCCTGTTGCGCAAGCAGCTGGTCAAGGCCGGTCTCGACCCGGAGATCGTTGACATCGGCGGGAGCGAGGAGCTCGCCGACGTCAATCCGAATATGCATCTCGAGGAGCTGCGGAATGCGACTTCGCAGCTCACTTCACCAGAATTGGCTGCAGCCAGGCGAGATGGCCCGGCAGCACTCCCGGAACCTGTCCGCTCTCGCTTCGAGGAGTTCATCGACCGGTTTGGCCATCTTTCCGCCAGCGGCAATGACTTCTCAGTTGCCCCGTGGCGGGAAACACCGGAGGCGGTCCTCGCAATGGCTCTCGATCATTCGGCATTGCACGGCGATACGGTGCGGCTCGATTGGTCCGAAGCTGAAGCTCGGCTTGGAGCGCTGGCGCGGCCGCTGGTAAGGGCTCTTCGCAGGCGAACCCAGCAGTTCGTGGCTCACCGGGAGAACGTCAGCTTCACCTACACCTACGGCTACGGCCTCTTCCGTCGCTACTTCCTCGAGATCGGGCGTCGCCTGGTGGAGCGGGGGTTGCTCGCCGAGACCGCAGACGTGATGTTCCTTTACTTCGAAGAGGTCCGGGCGGCATTGCTCGGTTTATCGGCCGAAGAATTGCCTGCCGAGTTGGTCGACGCCCGCAAGGCGGAAATCGAGGCTGTGCGGGATGTGGCCATGCCCGACGTGATCTACGGAGACGACTTTGTTCCGGCTCCCGTCGATATCGCTTCCGGGGCGCTGTCCGGGATCCCGACGTCGCGCGGCCACCATCGCGGAACCGTACGCGTTGTCGCCGCTACCAGCGACTTCGCCAAGGTCGAGGCCGGAGATGTCATCGCGATTCCGTATAGCGATGTGGGGTGGACGCCTCTGTTTGCCAGAGCCGGTGCCGTGGTCGCCGCCGCCGGGGGGATGTTGTCGCACAGCAGCATCGTGGCCAGGGAGTACCGGATTCCCTGTGTGGTCTCGGTTGCCGGGGCCATGCAGCTGCCCGATGGTGCGACCGTTACGGTCGACGGCTATTCAGGATCGGTTGTAGTCGACGAAGCTCGCTAGGCATCTGCCGGCCTGCTCAGGCTTCGTCCTTCATGTAGTCGTACCGGAGCCAGCCCCATTTGCGCACGTATTTGTGGATGTAGCCGATGTGACTCTGCTCGATGGCCTCGTGAAACTCTCTCGTTCGTAGCTCCCCGCTCTTGCGGAGCTGCCAATAGCCGCGCACTTCGTCGGCGCTGACCACCCACCTGAAGAAGTTGATCCCGACTGCAAAGGCCACCAGATCCCACCGCTGCCAAGCAGCGAAGTAGAAGGGCAGGATCAAGATCCAACCGGCATGGTGCGCCAGCAGTACGTCCTTGAAGACAAAGAGCCCGATTGCATAGCCCAGCAGGATGGTGACCGGTATCGAGATCGGGTCGAGAATCAGCAGCGAGCCCAAGATCGTTGATGTGCCTCGGCCGCCCTTGAAGCGGTAGTAGATGGGGAGGTTGTGGCCGGCCGTCACTGTGATGCCGTAGATCACGTCGTACGGGTCATCGGGGAAGGCGAAGTGAAGGATGGCCACCGGGATCGTCGCCTTGAGTATGTCGAAGATCCCGGTCAGACACCCCCAGCGGGTTCCCGCCTCGTCGCGAACCGTTGTTGCGCTCACGTTGTCGGAAACAAAGCCCCTGTTGTCTTCGCCCCAGGTGAGCGATGTGGATCCGAGGTCGGCCTCCGGGATGACCCTTCCAGCGACGATTCGAGCGAACGAGATCGAACCGATCAGATAGCCGGCCACCGCCACTGCGATCGCCCAGAAGATGCTCAATTAGGACCTCCTGCGAGAAACGGTAGCGGTTGGTTTGTGACTCAGTCATTGCCCAGCCGATGGTGGGGCATAGTCCTTATGCCGCTTGACAGGTGTTGCACCACCAGATGCTGCGCGCCGCCATTTCCCCGGTCGAGATCGGGCCTCCGCAAACCCGGCACGGAAAGCGTTCCCGGTTGTAGACGTAGAGGCGATCCGTCTCTGCGGTCTTTCCCAGCGGGACCCGGGGGAGGGTTGCAATCCGACCTTCGGTCACTCCTCGTTCGAGCAGCTCGACACTCTTGTCCCACAGTTCGGCGGCCTTTGCTGCGGATACTTCGTTGGCGGGTGTCTCCGGGTGGATGCTCGTGAGGAACAACCCTTCCGCCCGATAGATGTTGCCAATTCCGGCGATGACACTCTGGTCCAAGATCGCCGCTCCGATGGGGATGCGCCGTCGCTGCAGGTTGGCGATGAATACCTCGGCGCTGTTGCCGTTCGTGTCCGCCTTGAGGGGGTCGGGCCCCAGTCGCGCCAGAATTGCCTCTTCCTGCGAGGGCACGATCAGCTCGCAGACCGTTGGCCCGGCGAGGTAGATCGTCACCTCATCTGTAGTCAGAGCGAGTCTCGTGCCCGGAGTCGGTGGGGGTGGGTTCTTGCGAAACAGCTTGAACTTGCCGTACAGGCCGAGGTGAACGTGCAGTGTTTCTGCGCGCTTCCAGCGGTAGAAGAGGTGCTTGCCGTGGGCATCGACGTCGAGCAGTTCCCGCCCGCTGAGCCGCCGCGCCCCGGCGGTGAATCGTCCCTGGGGCGAAGATGCCGCGACCTTCCGGCCGGCCAGCACCTTGCGGTGACGGTCTGCGTAGCGCCGGATCGTGTGCCCCTCCGGCATCAGGTCAGCCGCCTTGGAATCCCGATACGCACGTCGACTCCCTCCGAATAGTGGACCACAGGAGGGACTTCTGGAACATCGTATCCAGCTGCGGCAACCAGATCGTCGCGCAGATAGTCGACCGAGGCGCTCTCCAGCGGCCACGGTTCGTGCTCGACCGGGGCGTACGCCAGCTTCGATCCGAGCCGGGTGTATAGGCCCCAGCGGGCGGTCAGGAAGGCATCTAGCGGAGTGACGGATTCGGTTGGCTCGCCTCGGGCAATCGTCATGATGCTGGAGGCGCCCCGGGCGGTCGGCCACCTCCGCCTAGCGCGGTAGGTGATTTGCCGTCCGCTGCTTTCTATCGACATCTGGGACCACATGTAGGGCAACCGATAGCTGCTGCGGGCGACGATGACCGGCAGGAGTCGGGTGACATCGAGCGAATCGAACCACACTCCAGGACGGCCGTCCTCGTCTGTCACGTAGGTGCGCACGTTCGTCTCTGGGAACGTGCCGAAGTAGGGGATCGCGGGAGTGCCGGGAAGCCGAATCCGCTCCATGTTGAAGGCAACGAGGCCGACCCAGGCCGATCCGTCGAATGTGTCGACCAGCAATCCTTCTGGGAGGCGGGCCTGGACCTCGCCCGGCGGCACGGGCCAATGGGCGTAGGCAATCCTCTTCCATCCTTGAAGCATCACGGGACGGTCGATCCGATGCGGGGCCTGGAGGTGGTGGGTTGGCGCTTTCATCACATCGTCTTCGTAACAGCTGGGTAGCTTGGTTTAAGCCAAACCGTCTCGGGCTCCGTACTCATAGCGAAGGAGTAGCAATGCACGATCGAGTCTTTGTCATACTGGGCGCCGGTGGCGGTATCGGGTCGGCTACGGCACGCCAACTGGCCGCCCGCGGCGCCAGACTGGTAGTCGCAGGAAGGCCTAGCGACGCCCTGCAGGCCGTTGCCGCGGAAACGGGCGGCATGCCATACGAACTCGACGCAAGGGTTCCCGGGGAAGTCGGTGACGCGGTGACCCATGCGGCTGAGACTTTCGGCCGGGTCGACGGGATTGCGAACTGCGTCGGGTCGCTGCTCCTCAAGCCAGCGCACATCACGACGGACGACGAGTGGCACGACACCATTGCCACCAACCTCACTTCGGCCTTTGCGGCAGTCAAAGCAGGCGCCAAGGCAATGCGCAGAGAGGGAGGCTCGATCGTGCTTGTCTCATCTGCTGCGGCGCAGACCGGGTTGGCGAACCACGAAGCTATTGCGGCCGCTAAGGGCGGCGTCATCGGGCTGACTCGATCGGCTGCTGCCAGCTACGCACGTCAGGGTATTCGCGTGAACGCCGTTGCGCCCGGGTTGGTGCGCACCAAGCTCACCGAGCGGCTGACATCCAGCCCCCAGTCTGAGCAAGCCTCGCTGGCGATGCACGCTCTCGGTCGCCTCGGCGAGCCGGAGGATGTCGCTGCGGCCATCGGTTGGTTGCTCGATCCGGCGCAGAGTTGGGTGACCGGTCAGATCATCGGCATCGATGGCGGGCTCGGCTCGGTACGGGCGCGCTAGCGAGTGCCTTTCGTCTTCCTAGTCCACCTCGGAGCCACCTGGGCGCTTGTCGGGCTCATCTGGTTCGTGCAGGTCGTCCACTATCCGTTGTTTGGTCATGTGGGTCGAGCCGCGTTCGCCGGCTACGAGGAACAGCACACTCGTCGCACCGGCTGGGTAGTTGGAGTTTTGATGCCGGCCGAGGCGATAACCGCCCTGTGGCTGGTAGTCAGCCCGCCTGCCGAGGTCGGCGCAGCCTGGTTCTTGCTCGGACTGGCGTTGGTCGGCGCGCTGTGGCTGACAACCCTCGTCGTCCACGTACCGTTGCATCGTCAGCTTTCTCGAGGTTTCGACACCTACCTGGGCAATCGTCTCGTGTGGACCAACTGGATCCGGACACTTCTGTGGACCGCTCGCGGACTACTAGTTCTGTTCATCGGCAGCCGGTTGCTCAGCTGAGCCGTAGGATCAGTCCGCATGGACACCGTTTGGGTTCTGGGAGACCAACTCAATCGCCGCATTGCCAGCCTGGAAGGATGTACTCCGACAGATACTCGGGTCTTGATGATCGAGAGCCGGGCCAAACTGGCATCGAAGCCGTATCACCGGCAACGGCTTCACCTCGTCCTCGCCGGGCTGCGCCGATTTGCTGACGAGTTGCGCAACGCCGGATTTCAGGTCGACTACCGGGACTCCCCGAGCTTCCGGGATGGCCTGCGCGACCATCGGTCCGAGTTTCGACCAGCTCGGATCTCGGTCATGGAACCGATGTCTTTCTCGCTGGCGAGTCAGCTGGCCGATCTCGATCTCGAGGTTGTCCGGTCCAACCAGTTCCTGTGCCACTACGAGGACTTCGCCGCCTGGGCCGAGGGGCGTAAGCGCCTCGTCATGGAAGACTTCTATCGATGGCAACGGGTGCGCCTCGGCTATCTGATGGACGGCGACGAGCCCGCCGGTGGGCAATGGAACTTCGATGCCGCCAACCGCGAACCGCCTCCCAAGGACGGTCGCTCCTGGCCGGCACCAATGGTCAGCAAACTCGACGATCTCGATCGGCAGGTCGTTGCGGACCTTCCTGAGACCGCATTTGGCGCATTGCCTCGAGGAACCTGGGCGACTTCGCGCCGGGCTGCGCTGCGCAGGTTGGGTGACTTCGTTGACAACGTGCTACCCATATTTGGACCGCACGAGGACGCCATGCTGGACGGGGAGTGGAAGATGGCCCACTCGACGCTCAGTCCGTACTTGAATCTCGGCCTGCTGCATCCGGGGGAGGTGTGCGAGGCTGTCGAGCGGGCCTATCGGGAAGGCAAAGTGCCGATAGAGTCTGCCGAAGGGTTCATCCGGCAAGTTATAGGCTGGCGCGAGTACGTGTGGGGCGTCTACTGGCTATGGATGCCGGAGTACGCAGGCATGAATGCTCTCGGAGCGTCCCGGCCGCTTCCACCCCTGTTCGCCACCGGCGACACTCAGATGCGCTGTATCTCCGCTGCCCTTGACTCTGTGAACTCGCATGGATACGCCCATCACATCCAGCGCTTGATGATCCTCGGCAATCTCGCGCTGCTCAGTGGAATCGTTCCGCAACAGATGGTCGATTGGATGTGGGCATCGTTTGTTGATGGGGCCGAGTGGGTGATGTTGCCCAATGTCATCGGCATGAGCCTCTTCGCAGACGGCGGCTTGATGGCTACCAAGCCCTATGCGGCGGGGGGCAACTACATAGACCGGATGAGCGATCATTGTGGGAGGTGCTCGTACAACCCGAAGGCGCGGGTTGGGGACGAAGCCTGTCCGTTCACGACCCTCTACTGGGATTTCCTCGATCGCAACGCCAAACAGCTGTCTGGAAATCACCGGATCGCTCGCCAGCTCAAGGCCGCCGAGCGCCTGAGCAACATCGCTGATGTTCGTATCAGGGCTCAGGAGGTCTTGTCTCAGCTTGACGCCGGGCGGCTCTAGGCCTGGACGTTCTGAGGGGACGACGTCAGTTCGAGGTTGTCCACAGCGCCGCTCCCGCTCTCATCTCCAGGCTGGTCGCTCCGATAAACCTCGTTGAAGCGCCAATACAAGAACATCAAAGTCGCCCAGGTGGCGAAGATGAAGACGATCGACCCGAT
>JASJEG010000037.1 GCA_030064765.1 Acidimicrobiia bacterium
TCACCCCAGTAGTTGGTTTCCCCGTCGGCAAACACCGGCTGATCCGGCACATGCATGCCAAAGCCCCACTGTCCCGGCACGTCTTCCTGGGTAATCACGTCGACCACTCCGCCGATGGCAAGAGCCGGGCCGACGTCGAGCTTGGTGATCCTCGCCTTGGGGTGGGGGCTGCGCAGAGTGGCACCCCAAATCATGCCCTCGGCATGGAGGTCGGAGGCGTAGGCGAAGTTGCCCATGACCTTGGGGATCCCATCGGGCCGCAGCGGCGACTCGCCGACGCTCCCGCGCACCCGCTTCGTCGTAGTTGGAGAAGTGGTCATGATCCCTCCCCTGCCAGCGCTTCCAGTCCGCGCAGAATGGCTCCGTAGCCGGTACATCTGCAGATGTTGCCGGACAACGCCTCCTTGATCTCATCATTCGACGGATGCGGGTCCTGCTCGAAGAGATGTGCGGCAGCAACCACAAACCCGGGCGTGCAGAAGCCGCATTGCACCGCACCGTGATCTAGCAGGACCTGCTGAACAGCGTGGAGTTCCCGTTCGCTGCCGATCCCCTCGACCGTGGTGACCTCCGACCCCTCGCAATCTGCTGCCATGACCAGACAAGAAGTGACGAGAGCACCATCCAGAATCACCGAGCAGCTCCCGCACTCACCCTGCTCGCAGGCGTTCTTCGAGCCGGGAAGCTCGAGCTCCTCACGCAGCACAGTCAGCAGGCTCTCCGCCCCGGCGACGTTGGCAACCCGGTCTTCTCCGTTGACTTTGAAGCTCACAATCATTGCGCCAGACACCTTTCGAGAAGCCGACGAGCCAACACTCCGGCGGCGTGCCGCCTATAGGCTTCTGTCGAGCGGTGGTCGGTTATCGGACTGACCTCTTCCGCAACGGTGCGGGCAAACTCCTCGAGCACGGCCTCTGACGGTTCCGGATTCTCTGCAATCAGCTGCTCCGCCTGATGGGCACGCACCGGTGTCGGCGCAACCGACCCGAGCGCAACCCGCACCGACCCATTGCCGTCCCGCATCACACAGGCCGCCACTGTCGAAATCACCATGGCACTGCGCTGGCCGATCTTGGCGAATTCCTGGTTCTCCGGTACGTCGTCGGGCACAACTGCGGCCACGATCACTTCGTCGGGCTCGAGTGAGGTGCGTTTCACACCGGTGAAGAAGTCAGACCAGGGCACTCTGCGGGTACCGCGGGCCTGGGAAGCTACTTCTATCTCAGCGTTGGCCGCCGCCAGCCAGGGAAGGCCGTCGCCGGCAGGGCTAGCCGTGCCGATGTTGCCCCCGATTGTTCCCGCAGCTCGGATCTGCGGGGAGCCGACAGTTCGGGACAGCTGGGCGAGCGCCCGGTGCGGGCTTTCCTCGAGTCGGGCCCAGGTCACACCGGCCCCGATGCGCCCGTTCTCGATGCGGTTGATTTCCTCGATACGGCGCAGCGCAATGACGTGCTCGGGTCGGGCGTAACCGAAGTTGACCTCCACCATGAGGTCGGTCCCACCTGCCAGCAGGTCGGCACCAGGATCGTCGGCCCTTGCCTCCAGCGCTGCGGCGAGATTGGTCGGACGGGTGATCTCCACTCGGCACCTCCTCTGCAGTCGATTGTAAACGGCGAGACAAGAGCGGTTCCGCCGGCCCGAGATGATCAGCCTGAGGAACGCTCGGCAAGAGCGGCCAGATCGTGAATCCGCAGCGGCAGACCTTCATCCGGGTCGTTGAGGAGTTCGGACAAGTGCGGCAACTCGGACTCGGAACCTGCCCGTGCCGTAATTGCCACCTGGTCGTCGCCAGCCGCCAGCAAGAACCCGTTGCCGCCGGCTGCTTCGAAACGGCCGGCGTCGATGTAGAGCTTCGCCTTCACCTGCGCCGGGTCGCCGTTCTCCGGGCAGAAGACCATGCAGTTGCCACATTCGTTGCACAGTTCGGCGAGCACCATGTACTGCTGCCGGCTGCCGAGATCCGAACCGGCAGGCGTGGGGAGCCGGAAGAAGGCGTCGTTGGGACACACTGTGACGCACAGGTTGCAGGCGACACAACCCCACATCTGCAGATCGTGGTCGACGGCGCGCGGCACACCCTCGTTGGCAGCCAAGTCGTACCTGGCCAGGGTGTCTCCGCCCTGCAAAGTCGCCTTCAGGTGCGCTTCCGCCGGACCGCGGAATCCGGCTGATCTGGCCTCGTCCCACTTGAACCGGTGCCAGTCGTTCAGCGTGCTGGTCGCTGCAGCGTGCATCTCTCGCTCCAGCTGCCGGATCATCGGCTCGAGCCTCCCGTATCCACCCGGCCGCAGCAGATCGGAAGAGAGGGTGGCAGGAGCCACGCCCATCGCCACCGTGTCTGCAACGTTCTCCTTGGTTACTCCGGCCGAGAAGGAGAGTTCTGCGCCATCTGGCTGTGGGGACCGGCCGCCGGCCCGATGGGCGTAGCCGCAGCGCGACCCATGAAATCCATGGTCAGATCCACCGCAGGATCCCGGGCCCAGAAGCGAGCAGAGGGAAGATCGAAGATGCGGCCGCGCGTCTCCCACTCGTGGGCCACCCGGCCGAGGAGGAGGTCGAGCGGGAACGGTGTCAACGGGGCGACTTGCGACATGGGCTCCCTCCGGTGCGTGGCAGCGCCGACTCTAGCCAACTCGCTTTACGTTTTGTTAAGCAGCTCGAGCTGCTCAATCAGTCGAGCAACACTCCGGCCAGCCGGTTATGCCGTTCGATCAGGGGCTCGAGCTCGATTGCAGTGAGCTTGCCATCGGCAACGACCGCTCGCCCGGCAACGTAGTTGAAGTCGACGTTCACCGGAGCCGCCAGCAGCACAGCCGCCACCGGGTCATGCAAGGCTCCGGCATACTCCAAGCGCGACAGGTCAACCGCGATGAAGTCGGCGGCCTTGCCGGTTTCGAGCGACCCCAGATCCGGCCGCCGCAACACCTCAGCCCCGCCCCGAGTGACGATCTCCAATGCGGTCCGTGCCGGCATCAAGTCTCCCGCGCTCTGGTTGGGGGCGGCGTCGAGCCGGGCCAGCAACATCGCCATGCGAGCCTCGCCCAGCAAGTGACTGCCGTCGTTGCTGGCCGAACCGTCCACCCCGAGCCCGGTGGGGACCCCGGCCGCCAGGTACTTGCGGACCGGAGCAATGCCCGATGCCAGCCGCATGTTGGAGGATGGACAATGGGCCACACCGGTTTGGGCAGTAGCCATACGACCGATCTCTGCGTCGTTGATGAAGACACTGTGGGCGAACCAGACATCGTCGCCCATCCAGTTGAGATCCTCCATGAGTTCGACCGGGCGCCGTCCGTATGTGGAGATGCAGAACTCCTCCTCGTCCATGGTCTCGGCCAGGTGCGTGTGCATCGTGACGCCCAAAGAACGGGCGAGGGCAGCAGAGTCCTCCATGATCTCGGTGGTCACCGAGAACGGGGAGCACGGCGCGACCACGACCTGAGTCATGGAACCGATCGAGCCATCGTGGTGGGTCTCGATGAGCCGCTGCGTGTCGGCCAGGATCGCCTCATGGGTTTCCACCACAGAGTCGGGAGGTAGCCCACCGTCGCTCTCGCCGAGCGACATGGAACCGCGCGAAGCATGGAGGCGGACTCCCATCTCACGTCCCGCCAGGATCTCGTCATCGAGGCGGGAATCGTTGGGGAACAGGTAGAGGTGATCGAAGGCGGTGGTGCACCCGGAAAGGGCTAGCTCGGCCAGCGCAAGCTTGGTTGACACCTCGATGTGCTCGGCAGTCATCCGCGCCCAGATCGGATAGAGGGTGCGCAACCAGTCGAACAGTCCGGCGTCCTGAGCACCGGGGACCGCGCGGGTGAGGGTTTGATAGAAGTGATGGTGGGTGTTGATGAAGCCGGGAAGGATCAGGTGACCGCTTAGATCCAGAACCTCATCGGCGGCGGCGGGCAAGTCTGCAGTCGGACCCACCTGCGAGATGAAGCCATCTTCGATGTACATGCCCCCGTCGGCGATCTCCCGCCGGTCGTTGTCCATCGTCGCCAGTACTTGCGCATGCTTGACCAGGAGAGTGCTCATGTCCCCAAGTTAGCGGGTGAGAGGGAAGCCAACCGATAAACCTGCCGGACACCGCAGTGGACCAATCGCGACGCCTCCGGTGTCGGCCAAGTAGTGCACGGCGTCGAGGTATTGATTGGGCGATGGCTGCCGATCTGGTGGCGGCTAGCTCAGCTAGTGGCGGCTAGCTCAGCTAGCGGCAGCTATTCCCTTGACTGCAGTCTGCTGGTCCGCTTCGAAGACCAAGTGCACGTCCACCCTGGTGAGGCGAGCAGCGGCCGCGGTTGCCAACCAGTCGAAGATCGCAACCGAGTGGTCGGTGCGCAGGCATTCGGGGTGCCATTGCACAGCGATCATGTCCCATTCGGGATCGATGGGCTCGAGCGCTTCGACTACCCCATCTAAGGCGGAGGCGGTAACGGTCAAGCCGTCGCCAACATCTTTGACGCCCTGATGATGGAGCGAATTCACGACCAGCTCGGAGGTATCAACGACACCATGCAGCCGGGTATCCGGTTCGATGCTGGTGCGATAGTGACCGGCGAAGGCGCGCCCCATCAGATCCTGCGGATGCTCCGGCAGGTCCTGGTGGAGGGTGCCCCCCATGGCAATGTTGATTACCTGCAACCCGCGGCAAATCCCGAGCACGGGCAGCTTTCGGGCTGCCGCCTCCTGAACCAGAGCGATCTCGAAAAGGTCTGACTCCGGCCGGATTCCGTACAGGTTGTCGGCGTCCCTGTTCTCGCCATAGTGGGCGGGATCGATGTCGCCGCCGCCGGGAAGAACCAGTGCATCAAACCGGTCTAGCAAGGCGGGGGCATCGGCGGGGTCGCCGTGGGCAAGCACAACCGGGAGACACCCGGCGTCCTTGAGCGAGTTCACGTAGAGGTCGTAGAGGCTGGTGAGCTTCTGCTCTCCATAGTGTCTCGAATCGGAGACTGCTGTTTGCGCCGAAACGGCGATCACAGGCTTCATGCTTATCCAGTCGGCAGACAACGCCCGATGTTGAGCGACCGTAAACAAAAGACTCTAGGTCGCTGGCATCAAATAATCGACCGCACTAACTACTTCGGGGCCATCCGAATGCCGCCGTCCATGCGCACGGTTTCCCCGTTCATATAGGAATGCGTGACGAGGAAATACGCCAGATCCGCATATTCCGCAGTCGTGCCGAGCCGCTGCGGGAAGAGCACCTGGTGGCCCAGCGATTCCTTCGCCTTCTCGGGGAGACCGGCCAACATTGGGGTATCCATGATGCCGGGGGCGATTGTGTTCACCCGCACGCCAATGGATGAGAGGTCGCGAGCGATCGGCAACGTCAATCCGACGATCCCTCCCTTTGACGCCGAGTAGGCGGCCTGCCCGATTTGCCCGTCGAATGCGGCGACTGATGCAGTGTTGACTATTGCACCGCGCTCCCCGTGGTCGAGCGGATCAGTTCTGGCCATCGCGGCTGCCGCGAGGCGGATGCAGTTGAAACTGCCAACCAGATTGACCGCTATGACCTTCTCGAACATGCGCAACTCGTGGGGTTCCCCGTCGCGATTCACCGTGCGAGCTGGGGGCGCGATACCGGCACAATTGACGAGTATCCGCAGCGGAGCCATCTCGACAGCGGCGTCGACCGCCGCCTGGATCGCCCCCTCGTCCGTGACGTCCGCATTGATGTAGGCACCACCGACTTGATCGGCAACCGCGTCGCCGAGGTCGTCCTGCAGATCCACAACAACAACCCTGACGCCGGCGGCGGCCAGACGCCTGGCCGTGGCTGCGCCCAACCCGGAAGCGCCCCCGGTTACGACTGCTGAAGTGCCTGCAACATCCATGCGAACCTCCGGCTGAATCGTCACCACCAGAGTACTGCCACCACCGTTGCGCGAGAAGAAGCCTGCAGCCCTGTGTCTTGCGGTAGATCTGGAACATTGAGTCCGCCGAATCCACGCAAGAATCGGGTTGGTGGGCCGTCCTGTAGCTTGGGCAGTAGCGACGAAAGGCAACGTACATGCGCCCAGGTCTCCTTCGGTTGCCCGTGGTGCTGCTCACTCTCCTCATCGCCACCCTGCTGACAGCTTGCGAGAACGGCTTCATTGGAACCGGCGAACGCGGTTCCGGGAACATGGTTACGGAGACCCGCGACGTCGGCTCGTTCACGGCCATCGACGTCCGAAGTGCACTCAACCTCGACCTGATCGTCGACCCCAGCGCCACGCCATCGGTGGTTGTGACGTTCGATGACAACCTCATCGACATGGTCGTGACCCGCATCAGCGGCAGCACCCTCGTGCTCGACATCGCTGGCAGCGTCAACCTCACGGGTAGCGCCGATCGATCCATTGCCGTGACGATGAACGAGCTCCTTTCCCTCGAAGCCAGCGGCGCCAGCGATGTCGACGCAACCGGCACCACCGACTCTTACGAGCTCGATGCTTCGGGTGCCTCGAGTGTGGATGTCAGAGACCTCACCGCTACCGATGTCGAACTAGATGTGAGCGGCGCCTCCAGCGTCGACCTCTATGCAACCGGCACAGTGCGTGGCTCGGCATCGGGAGCATCGAACCTCGATATCTACGGCAACCCGACCTCGGTTCTCGTCGACAGTAGCGGCGCCTCTTCGGTCGACATCAAGGACTAGCCACGAACCTCGGTTGGAGAATCACTTGACAAGCTGCTACTCGTAGTCCAGAATCCGAACACTGTTCGGAAAACCGAACGTAGTTCGGATGGTCACGAGTCTGGAGGTAGCAGCGATGAGCACCGCAACAATGCACATCCACCGCATCGGGGATGGGGAAGAGATTCGGCTTGGAGGGTTCAGCGCTCACCGCCTCGTTGAGAGCGACCGCACCGGGGGCAACCTTGCAATCATGGATCACGTCTTGCAGCCGCGATGGCTGGGAGCTCCGCTGCACACGCATGCCTACACCGTCGAGATCAGCATCGTCGTCGCAGGTCGGATCGGGGTCCAGATCGGCGATGACGAGTTCGAGGCAGAGGCCGGCGCGGTCGTGGTCAAGCCACCCGGTGTCCCCCACGCATTCTGGAACCCCGGTCTCGTCGAGGCACGGTTCATCGAAGTCCTGACACCCCCGGGATTCGAAGACTACATCGACGGGATGCAGCACGCCTGGGGCCCGCAAGGACCGATCGTGGAACGGCTCGGGGTGTTGGTTGCGGCGCATGACATCGAGCTCGACCCGAGCTCCGCACCCAGTCTGATCGCCCGCCACGGATTGATCGAACCGTGACGACAGGGCGCGTTGCACAGCGCAGGGCGGCTACCCGAGCGGCGATCCTGGACGCCGCCTGGGAACTGGCTCACGAGAGCGGACTCGGCGAGATCGGCATGCGCCCACTCGCGGCCAAGCTGGGCATGGCTGCTTCCTCGCTGTACGAGTACTTCAGCGGGAAGGACGCCATCTATGACGCCATGTTCATTCAGGGGAACGAGGCGCTGCGCGATGAGTACCGCCACTTGCGCGACGCCGATAAGACCAACCCGCGTGAGGTACTGATCGACGCAGCGCGACGCTTCATCGAATTCTGCGACGCCGACCATGCCCGCTTCCAGCTGCTGTTCCAGCGCTCGATCCCGGGCTGGCAACCCTCGGCTGAGGCGTATGCGATTGCGGTAGCCAACCTCGAAGAGATGCGGGGCCACATGGCATACATCGGCATCGCAGACGACGCTTCCGCCGACATGTGGACCGCACTCACCAGTGGACTGGCAAGCCAGCAAGTGGCGAACGATCCCGGCGGCGATCGCTGGCTACGCCTCGTCGAGGAGGCAGTCGACATGTTTCTCACAACCCGAGGAGTAGACGAGTGAAGGACATCAACACCATCGAGCCCATCGACCGCGACGAGATGGTCGGCCTGGCCACGGAGGAGTATCGGCGACTGCTCGAGCTGTTCCGTTCGCTCGACGCAGACGACTGGAGCAAGCAGACCGTATGTGACGACTGGACGGTGCATCTCATGGTCGCCCATCTGCTCGGCGCGGCCGAGTCGAATGCCTCTCTCCTCGAAAGCATGCTGCAGCTGCGGAGCGGCAAGAAGGCTGCCAGGGAGATGGATGCGGAGGACATCGATGGGATCAATGCGGTCCAGGTGGAGGCGCGCCGCCACCTATCTCCGACCGAGTTGGTCGACCGGCTCGAAACCGTCGCCCCGCGGGCAGTTGCCGGCAGAAAGAGGACGCCGGGTCTGGTACGCCGAGTGAAGATCCCAACGGGAGTCGGCTACAACATGACGATGGGCCACTTGATGGACCGTGTCTTCACCCGAGACCAGTGGATGCACCGTATTGACATTGCCGCGGCTACGGATCGAGATCTGGAGCTGACCGCGAATCACGATGGCCGGCTTGTCGAGGATGTTGTTCTCGAGTGGGCACAGATCCACGGCGAGCCGTTCGAGCTGGTGCTCGATGGGCCGGCCGGTGGCACGTATCGCTCCGGGAACGACGGCCCCCGCATCGAGATGGATGCGATCGAATTCTGTCTCGTTCTGGCCGGGCGGCTCGACAAGCCAATGCCGCTGACCGTTCCGGTTGTGTTCTGACTTGCTACCGCCCCCGCGCGCCGCAGAGCCCCACGAAGCTGAGAACCCCAAAAGGCCCCTCCTGTAGCCGACGTCCCGATGTGGCAGGTTCAGCAATCCCCTCCCGATGATGGTGACGGAGGGGCCGGCCGAAGGTCTGACCCCACCCGATGTCCAACTGCTGCAATCAGCGCCAGGAGCAGGAACAGAGCTGGAACGATGCCGAAGGCCGGACGAATTCCCACCTGGTCAGCCACAGCACCGAGCGTGAGCGGCGCGACAATCACCGAGCCTCCAGCTGCAATCGACACCCGAGCCGCCGCGACATCCGGGCGATCCGGTGCGGTCCCTATCGCCAGCGCCAGCAGCATCGGAACCTGCATCGATATGCCCAGTCCTGCGACGAGCAACCCCGCCGCAGCCGGTAGCACCACGGTTGAACTCCAGAACAGCAGCACGCCCAGTAGGCCCACTCCCGTGGTGCCCAGCACCAACGGAAGCGGCCTGACGGCACGGGCGACCTTCCCTCCAACGAGCCGGCCTATGACCATTGCCCCAAAGAAGGCCGTCATCAGGAACGACGCTGAGCCTTCGGCGGTGCCGACAACGTCGACGAGGTAGTCGGCCCCCCAAGCGCCGACACACCACTCCGCACCAACCGACGGAACGAATGCTGCCAAGAAGAGCCAGTAGCTTCCGGGCAGGTTTGGCCGGTTTGAGGTTTGCTCGACGGATGGGGCTAACGGGAAGCTCTCGCTGCGGAACAGAACCGCAAGCGCCGTGGCCGCCGCCACCGGCGTCAGCCAGGCGGGCCGCCAGCCGACCCCTATGCCAACCAGCGCGCCGATCAGGATGGCGGGGATGACGCTACCCACACTCATTGCGGTGTTGATTTCCGTGAAGGCAATCGGCCGATGGGCGGGGTGACGATCGGATAGCGAAGCCTGACTCACGACGAGCATGGCGCTCCCGGAGGCGCCGGTTATCAGAGCTCCCGACAGTGTCACGGCCGGATGCCATCCGATCGCAACAAGAAGCGCCCCCGTGGCCAGCCCCGTTCCACCGGACCAGAAGACTCTGCGGCGTCCCCACACGCGTACGACCCGCGCGACCACCGTTCCTGCCATGACCGCACCTGTTGCCAGCGCGGTGAAATGCAGGCCCCCAACAGTGCGGCTTATACCGAGGTCCTCGCGCAGCAGTGGCATGGCCGGTCCCAACGCGGCCAGCCCAAAGCCGAAGACGATCGCCATCCCATACGCCAAATAGGTCAGGCGGTCTCGAGTGAAGGATCCCGTTCCGTCGGTGCCGGGTGACTGGTTCATCGGAGTGCAGGCCAGGCTAGTGAGGCGCCGGTGCTCGGAATGCTTCAGACGCGGAGCTGCCGCCCCGCAGGGCGGCAGTGCACGCTCGATGCCCGCTAGACGATCAAAGACAGTGCCAGCAGCACGGCAGCGCCCGCCGGCGCAACCGTCCTTACGTGGTTCATCCGCACCCACTCCCGGAGGTAGATCGCCCAGTAGGCGGTCCCTTCGGCACTGTCCGCCTGGAGGCGATCCAGCCGGTTGTTTCTAGGAACGTGGTAGATACCCGTTAGCGCAATGACTCCTGCGAGGAATAGCACCCCGGCAGCAACGTGATAGCGGGCGGCTACATCGTCGAGATTCCCGAGGCCGCTGACCATCAGCGCCGACACGACCAGCGCGGTTCCGAAGAACAGACTCATCAGCGGTGCCTTGGGGGCTTCCCGATTGATCTCCTGCATCGCTGCGGCTCCCGCCGGCGGAGACAGGCGCTTCAACCCGCTCATGGTGAAGGTGGAGAAGCTGAAGAACACACCTGCGTTGAGACCGGCGCCGATCAATGCGGCGATGGTGAGGTACTCGGTCATGACGCCACCTCCACCCGGTCCCAAACACCGGCGGCTGCGGCCTCCTTGGCCCAGTCCGCGAAATCACGAGGCTTGCGCCCGAGGGCTCGCTCTACTCCATCGGTGAGGTATGAGTTGCGACCATCCAGGACCTCGGCAATCAAGCCGGCCACGGGGGTGGCAACCTCGGCGGGAAGCCCGCTCACGATCAGGCCCTCGGCGTACTCGGCAGCGGTGACCGGAACATACCGGAGAGGACGGCCCATCGCATCGCTGAGGTCGCCAGCCGCGTCGGCCAAGGTCATGAGACGCGGCCCGGTCAGCTCATAGAGCTCGCCGATGTGCTTGTCGTCGGTCAGGGCTGCAGTGACCACGTCTGCAATGTCCTCGGCGTCGAGGAACGGCTCGACGGTGTCCCCGCCAGGCATGGCCAGCACCCCGTGCTGAACGGTTTCGGCAAAGGTCTCGCTGAAGTTCTGGTTGAAGAAGGCGGCCCGCACCAGCGTGTAGTCGGCGCCCGAGTTGCGGACCCGCCGCTCCGCGTCCTGCGCACCTTCCTCGCCACGCCCGGATAGCAACACGAGACGCTTCACACCGGAAGCGACGGCCAGCTTGGCGAACTCCTCGACCGTCTCGGCTGCACCCGGGAAGGCGAGATCCGGGTAGTAGGTGATGTAGGCGGCGCCGGCGCCATCGAGCGCTGGGGCCCACGTGCTCTTGTCGTTCCACTCGAAACGGGTTTTCCCGGTGCGGGAAGCGGCCTTGATCGGTACGCCCTGGGCGGTGAGTCGGGCTGCGACCCGCCGACCGGTCTTTCCGGTGGCTCCAATGATCAGGATCGGCTTGGTCATTTTCTTCTCCCTTCCTTTGGGTCCGGTTTTCGGACCTCGTGATGGGAAGGCTATGCGCCAATTCTGAGACGGTCCATAGTTCAGGAACTCGAATCCATGTGCTATCGTCTCAAGATGGATTCACTGGTCGGACTGCTAGATGGACCAAGGGCTCGAGGCGCCTTTGTGCTGCGCTCGGTGATGGAACCCCCGTGGTCGCTTCGGATTCAGGATGAGGCCCCGCTGACGGTCGTCTCGATTGTCGCCGGACACGCCTGGGTAACGCCGGACGGCGGTGGACCGGAACGGCTCGAGACGGGCGATGTTGCGGTGCTGCGGGGCCCGAATCCCTACACCTTCGCCGACGATCCGGAGACACCCCGGGACATCATCATCCATCCCGGACAGGTGTGTACGACGCTGAGTGGCGAGGATCTGGCGGAACGCATGGACCTCGGCGTTCGCACGTGGGGCAACAACCTCAGCGGTTCGATGACGATGCTTACCGGCACTTACGAGCAGCACAGCGCAGTCGGTGATCGGCTGCTGCGAGCCCTCCCCGACCTGGTGGTCATCCGTTCTGGGACCGCAGACTTGCCGGTCGTAGAGTTGCTCAACCAAGAGATCGGCAAAGAGGAACCAGGCCAGGAGGCCGTACTCGACCGACTGCTCGATCTGCTGGTCATCGCCGTGTTGCGCGCGTGGTTCGCCCGACCTGAGGCCGACGTCCCGGCTTGGTACCTGGCGTACAGCGATCCTGTGGTCGGTCCTGCCATCCGGCTGCTGCAGAACGAGCCGGGAAGACAATGGACCGTCGCCTCGCTGGCCGACGCTGTCGGGGTCTCCCGCGCAACGTTGGCTCGCCGCTTCACCGAGTTGGTCGGAGTACCGCCAATGACCTACCTGACCGACTGGCGGATTGCGGTGGCCGCCGACCTGCTCAGGCACGAGGGAATGACGATCGGGGCAGTGGCCAGCCGGGTCGGCTACGGGAGCCCGTTTGCGTTGAGCACAGCGTTCAAACGGATCCAGGGCGTCAGCCCGGCACAGTACCGCCGGGAAGCCGTGGGATAGTTACGCTGGCTTCATGGCCGACGGCTCGGATCCCAACTGGAACGCTTGGCGACACGAGGTGTTCGGCGATCCCTACATGGTGTGGCACGACGGACCTGACTTCCGTGGGCTGTTTGCGTTGTGCGACCAGGACGCGGCGCAGGTGGACCGAATGCTCCGCGCCGGGGTGGAAGCGCGCGATTCGCTTGCTGCGGAGGCCATCGGCCAGCTCGAACCCGAAATGCCTGTGCCTCGGGCGCGAGCGGCGCTCGTCACCGCCGAAGTCGCACCGGCCGGGGATTTTGCGCTGCGGCGGGCGGAGACCCTCTTCGCACTCACCGGGGAAGTGAGGCACCGGGAGGACATGGTCGCCATCCTCACCGGCGGTGACCACTGGGGGGTGCGGCTTAGAGCCGCTATTGCCCTCGGGAAGCTGCAGCCGACAGCGGAGCTGATCGACGCTCTCGAACGGGGAGCCGCAGACGTCGAATACTTGGTCCGCTACCACTCCGCCAACTCCCTGCTCGGGTATGCGGGCCAAACAGCCGACATCGCAAACCACCCTCTCTTTGCCGCGATCGCAACGCCTCGAGAAGACAGGATGATCGAAGCTGCCGATAGCAAAGCCTGGGCCGAGGCGGCGGAAGAACTGGCGGCCGCCGCACGAGCCGCGCTCCAGCGACTCGAATAATGCCGCAGAGTTCGGTTTGCCGCCGGGCAGCCCAGCGACTGCCCGGCGGCTCTGTTCACTCAACTTCGACGACTCAATCTCCTCCGGCACCGGGGGTTGGAGCTGCCTTGGCAACCTCAGCTGGCATGCTCAGCGGTGCCGTATAGGCCCAGTTTCCGGCGAATTCGACAACACCGGCGCCGGCTGAGAACACCGACAGCTGGAAGCCCCACCTGGTGCCATCACCTGATCCCCAGATGTAGCCGGCAGCGCTGGCGACGTTGAACTCACTGTACGGATAGATGCACACGTGACCGGGAGCAGCCGTTGGCTCCTCGGCAGTACCGGTGCAATAACCGCCGACGTCATCGCTGTCGCCGGCAACGGTCACCGTTTCATCCGTGAGGCCGACAGGGGCAGGTATGTGCAGCGAAGCGTTCCCCATCGCCTCGAACGAAGGCCCGCTGAAGTTGTCCAACGTCCCGATCGTTCCGTAGATGGTCTCCCCGGGGGGGACGACCGCCGGCTGGAAGTCGGCCGAATCCATCCCGTCGAGAGTATCGGCATTATCAGCCTGCGCAGGTGTTCCGTCTTCCGCTCCCAAGTACTGAGCGAAGCGCTGCATAAAGGCAGCCATCTGGCCCCTCCGGACGTTGTCATCCGGGCAGAAATTGTCGTTGTCCGGTGGGTTGCAGCCAACTGTGACACCCGCCGCCGCCAACCACTCGATGTTGTCCTCGAACACAGAGTCATCGTCGTCGGTGAAGACCCCACCCGCGGCACTGACTGCCACTGGCACCATCACAACAAGCACAATCGCGCCCGCGACTGCTCGACGCAGCCACCTTCCACTGATCCGAATAGTCACATCACCCACAAACCTCTCCTTGCTCGTGAAACCGAAAAGCTACAGATCACAAGTGTGGTTTGGGGATGGACTCGAGAACACCGGTGTTCGTAGCTGCAGCGACGACTACTCGTCGTAGGCTTTCGCCACATCCCGCAACGACTTGCGGGTCGCCCAACGCAGCAGACGCCTCCCGCCGAGGGCGATCACAGCCAGGTTGATGCGTCCCCGCAGATTTGCCGCCGTGCGATCCCAGGTGACCGCGAGCCGGCTCCCCCCAGAGCCGTTCGGTGTGATGTCCATCGCAATATGACTGCCGGGCGTGCAGAAGTTCGACTCTACGGCAGTCCAGGTGACGGTCGTCGGATGCGACCAGTCATAGTGCTCCCGCGACCAGACCTTGGGGAAAGAGCTTCCTTCCGTCACCTCGGCGGTGGTTTCTCCGACCGAATGCACCTGATAGGTCTTGCGATCGAGTTGGGGCCAGATGTCGAGCCGGCGGTCGGTGAAATCCAGCAAGGCGCGCCGGATCAACTCGGGGGCAACCTCGGATTCCACATCTACATGCAGCGTTACGCGCACTACTTTCCCTTGGTCGAGACGGCAACCGTATCAGGACCGAACCGGCTGCTGCGACGCGGCGTTTGCCCGCCTTCCTAGAGCGGCAAATAGGACAACGAACACCAAGAGCCCGGGTACGAGGCCAAAGGCACCACGAATCCCGCTTTGGTCTGCAAGCGCCCCCAGAGTGAGCGGCGCCACGATCACGGCGCCGCCGGCAGCGATGGCGATTCGGGCCGCCGCCCTATCGGGCCGATCCGGCACGATGCCGATGGCCAACGAAAGCAACATCGGGAACAGCATCGAAATCCCCAGTCCGGTCAAGAACAGGCCAGCTACCACGAGCGGCGTGGCGGTGGAACCCCACAGCAACATGGCTCCTCCGAGCCCCAACGTCGTCGTCCCGACCAAGAGCGGGAACGGCTTGACCCTCCTGGCGACCCTGCTTCCCAGGAACCGACCGGCAACCATCGCCCCAAAGAAGGCTGCCATCAGAAACGAGGCCGTTCCCTCCGTGGTCCCGGCGACGGTCACGAGGTAGTCCGCACCCCACGCGCCGACCGACCACTCGGCGCCGACGGCGGGGATGAAACCCATCCAGAGGAACCAGTAGGCGGCGGGGAGTCTCTTGCGGTGTACCGGCCGGCCGGTTGTCCGAACCGGTGGGAACTGCTCGGACCGCAGCGCCACAAAGAGTGCGATCCAGAGCGCCGCCGGGGCCAGGAACGCAGGTCGCCATCCGGCCCCAACGGCTACCAAGGCGCCGATCACCAAAGCGGGCACCACGGTGCCGACACTCGTGGCCATGTTTGCCTCCGTGAGGGCGACTGGACGGTTCATCGAGTGACGGTCGCTTAGCGACGCCTGAACGGTGATGAGCGTGGCGCTCCCGGCGGCACCCGCCAGCAAGCAACCCGCCATCGTGACAGCCGGATGCCACCCGCTTGCGATCAAGAGTGAACCGACGGCCACTCCGGCGCCGCCCGTCCAGAACAGCCGCCGGCGACCCCACAGCGGGACGATCCTCCCCACCGCCAAGCCCGTCAGCACAGACCCTGCGGCAAGAAGAGTGAAGTGAAGACCACCAACGGTGCGGCTGATGCCGAGATCCTCACGAATGAGTGGCATAGCCGGCCCCAACGCCGCCACCGCATATCCGAAGGTGAACGTGAGCCCGTACGCCAGGAAAGTGAGGCGGTCCCGGGTGAAGACGCCCGGCCCGTCAGCGCCGAGGGGTTGGTTCGTCACGGTGTGCCAACAAGGCTAGTGATACGCCAGAGGGGAAGACCCTGCACACGGGACACCGGTGCGCCCCACAACGACCAAGCCACGTGAGAGGAAACCCCTTGCGCTCTCGACGAACGTGGCTAAAGTACAACCAAATGGTTGTACATACGATTTCGGACGAGCAGGTTGATCTGCTGTTTCACGCGCTAGCGGACGCCACTCGGCGCGACATAGTCAGGAGAGCCATCGACGGCGAGCATTCGGTGTCCGAACTGGCTACCGGTTATGCAATGAGTTTTGCAGCAGTGCAGAAGCATGTCGCGGTACTCGAGCGTGCCGGATTGGTTACCAAGACGCGGCGAGGTCGGGAACGTCTCGTCCGGACCGATATCGCAACCATCAACCATGCGTCCCGTCTTCTCGACCAGTTCGAGGAGCTGTGGCGCGTCCGAGCCAACACGATGAGCGAGATCCTCGCCCAAGACCCCGGAGAAGTCACATGACCGTTACCGCCATCCACAAGGACCCCGACAACCTCACGATGGAGTTCACCGCCGAGTTCGACGCCTCCCCAGAACGGGTCTGGCAACTCTGGGAGGACCCCAGATTGTTCGAGAAGTGGTGGGGTCCGCCCGAATACCCGGCAACGGTGGTCGACCACGATTTCACCCCCGGCGGGAGGGTGAGCTACTACATGACCGGGCCCGAGGGCGAGAAGTACCCCGGGTGGTCGCAGATCGTTGCGCTGGATCCACCCAGGTCGCTCGAGTTCACCGACGGCTTCTTGGACGACGACGGCAACGAGATCGACGGGATGCCTTCGATGACCTCACGCGTCGAGATTGCCGACATTGGCAAGGGCACCCGGATGGTCATCACCACGACGTTCCCGTCGCTCGAGGCGATGGAACAGCTGATCGCAATGGGTGCCGAGGAGGGCATGAAGGGTGCCTTGAGCCAGGTTGACGCCCTACTTGCTGAGACGGCTGGCTAGCCAAACCCGAGCTGCGACAAACCTAGCGGTGCGCTCAGCTGAGCTGAGCGCACCTACAGGCCGTGGTGTGGCACGTCTAGCCGAGGGCCAGCGCCCGCACCAGGAATGCTGCCATCTGTCCTCGGGTCATCGACTCGTTCGGGCAGTAGTGGTCGTTGACAGGCGGGTTGCAGCCGAGAGTCACCCCGGCTGTCGCCAGCATGTCAATGGCTTCCTCGAACACCGAGCCGTCGTCGTCAACAAACCAGTCACCGGCACCGACGTCGTTGTAGGCCATCGCACGCGCCAGGAACGCAGCCGCCTGGCCGCGTGTCACCAACCCGTCGGGGCAATAGTGATCGTTGAGCGGTGGATTGCAGCCCAGAGTCACTCCAGCAGCTGCCAACTTGTCGATTTCTGACTCGAAGATCGACCCGTCGTCATCGACAAACCAATCACCGGCACCCGCATCGGTGTAGGCCATTGCACGCACCATGAAGGCCGCCATCTGGCCACGGGTCACGAAGTCGTCCGGGCAGAACTCGTCGTTGTCGGGCGGATTGCAGCCTTGGGTGATGGCCGCCCGCTCCAGCGCCTCGATGTCAGACTCGAAGACCGACTCATCGTCATCGGTAAACCGGTCGTAGGTGTATGTGATCTCGCCCTCGAAATCGAGCTGCATCAGACCATCGACCAAGCCGAGATTGCCTACTCCGTCGGGAATGTCACCAACCCCCTCGAGAGTGCCCTCTCCTTCTACATTGGCAAAGCGACCGGTGCCCCCAACGGCCTCCCACTCCCCTTCCATCACAAAGCCCACGGGCGGTCCCGGTCCGGCGAACGCGAGCTCGCTGAGCATCGTGTGCTCGAAGTAGAGCTCGTCACCGTTGACGGCCGTGAACTCGATAGTGCCTACGGACGCGATTCCCTCCGGACCGGGCGTCGTGCACTGGAACAAGGAGTACTCGACGCTACCGAGATCGGACATCTGCCCGACTCCATCGCTCGAGAAACTCCATGCATGGCCTGCGCAAGCCGGGTCGCCCTCAACCCTGACATGCTCCCCCTGGACGGTTCCCTCAATCGGCACATCGCGTGCTGCCGCTGGCGTGGCAAACACCACCAACAACAGTGACATGGCGACGAGGACTCTGAAGATCCTCATGATCCGGGATCCCCTTTCCTGTGTGCGGACAATCCGACCGCCGTCAACGCACACGTCCGTCCACAGCCCAACACTATCCAAAGATTGGCAAAGTGGGACCGAGATCATCAAAGCCCGAGAGCGGGGCGATACCCAGCCCGCGATCTGCCCGCTATCTGCGCCGGCAGACCAGAATGTGGGTCGGAGCATCGAGCGCCATCTGGGAGAAGCTGCCGTGCGACATAGAGCCGTCATCGCTGCGATCGCAAGCGCTCTCCTGATGACTGGCTGTGGTGCACTGGGGGATTCGCTGGGGGGTTCGGTCGG